>JBKEBH010000082.1:0-26919 GCA_047973065.1 Paracoccus sp. (in: a-proteobacteria)
AAGGAATATGTGGACGTGGTCGCCGGGCAGCACCCCGCGCAAGATGTCGACCCCGTTCTCGCGACAGACCTGGCGGCAGATGTCGCGCACCCGCAGCCGCAGCGGCCCGGTCAGCACCTTAGAGCGATACTTTGTCGACCAGACGATGTGGTAGCGATGATAGAAGACGCAGTGCTTGCCGATATCCTATTGCATGATCCTATCCTCCCGAAATGAGCCCATGCCCCGGCTGCGGCTCATTTCGGGAGGATAGGATCATAACCCGATTCTTCACGCTGAAGCAGGTCCGACTGGAAGTCGGAGGGTTGTACCCAGACGTGGATACTCACCTCGCCACGACCCGCAGGAGCCTCTTGCGCCCGGATCCAGACATTCCGTTGGTCTGCGACCGGACTGTAAGGCCCATGAGCTTACCCCGCTACCGCACGCAGCAATTTCCTGCGCGCTGCCGGCACCGCGTCAATTTCCAACCCGGTGAAGACATGCAGCGTGTTCAGCTCATCATCGATCACGGCGTGATCGCTGACCCAGCCCCCCATGATCAGGTAAGTGCGCAGAAGCGGCGGCAGGCCGGCCTGGGCGCGGCGCAGGTCGGGGCGCAAATCGCGCAGTTCCCGGGAAAAGCGGAACACGCTGGACGCCTTGATGCCAGGCTGCCAGCGCCCCGGCCCGAGATATCGTGCCGCAAGCAGGGCAAGTGCATCCCTATGCCCCTCGGCATCGGCACCGTCAAAGGCCAGGCAGCCAAATAGCAGCTTGACCCCCCGATCATCGACATAGCGGGTCATCGCCCCCCAGGCGATGCGCAGCACATTGGGATCGCCGAGCCCCGGCAGCGTGCAGAAGCGGCCCATTTCGACCATCGGGCCGGCGAAGTCGCGCAATGCCGACAGATCGTAATGGCCTGCGGAATAGCTGCGTTCCAGCTCATCGCCATCCCCGAGCAGCATGAAACGAAACGTCGCCAGCAATCGCCCGCTGCGTTGATCCTCGATCAGCATATGCTGGCAGATATGATCGAACTCATCGGCGTCCACCTGGCCGTCACGGCTCAGGCCACGCGCCTCCCAGAATGCCTGCCAGCGCAGATGCTGCGCAGCGCGCAGATCCTTGCCGGATTCGGCGATACGGGCCCGATAGAGCCCCTTGCTGAGAATTGCGCCTTCACCGAACATATCCGCCACTTTCACGGCGTCTCGCCGCCCACTTGTAACCCGCCCCATTCATCCTAACATGAATTGCTGCCGAAACAGGAGAATGCAATGACCCGTGTCCAGAAGACCGACGCCGAGTGGCGCGCGCAGCTCAGTGACGAGGAATATCGCGTCACCCGCCAGGCGGGCACCGAACGCCCCTTCTCACATGAAGGATTCCCCAAGGATGCCGGCTATTTCGCCTGCATCTGCTGCGGAGCCCCGCTGTTCACCCAGGATGCGAAATTCGAAAGCCATTGCGGCTGGCCGAGCTTCTCGGCCCCGGGCGGCGAAATCGACGAACATGCCGATCTGAGCCATGGCATGAACCGGACCGAAGTGCGCTGCCATGAATGCGCGGCCCATCTGGGTCACGTCGTCCCCGACGGGCCGCCCCCGACAGGCCTGCGCTACTGCATCAACGGTGTCGCGATCCGCTTCGTGCCGGCCGAGAGCGGCGCATAAAGGATCCGCGAAAAAGATCCGCCCGGAGCGATCCGGGCGGGTCGTCGGTTCAGTCGCGCAGCCGGACCAGATCGCTCATAAGCCCCTCGGTGCCGTTATGGACGGTCAGGCGTTCCACCTTCCCGGCCAGTTCCAGCAGGGCTTCCAGCTCTTTCAGCCGCAGCATGACCGGGTTGTCGGCCATGACCTTCGCCGCGTTCAGCAGCGCCCGGGTCGCGTCAGCTTCGTCGCGCCGGCGGATGACATTGGCCTCGGTCTCCTTCTGCGCGGTGACCACGCGGTTCAGGATCTCGCGCATCTCGCCCGGCAGGACGACATCCTTGAGCGCGATCTGCCCGACCTCGACCCCGATTGCCGCCATCTCGGCACGGACAGCCGCCGCCGCCTCGGCATCCACGGACACCTTATCGGCCAGCAGCTCATCCAGCGTCACCGCCCCCAGCGTCTTGCGGAAGGCCAGTTGCAGCGCCCGGTGCAGGGTCTCGTCGAAATCCTTCACCGCGCTGACCGCCAGCAGCGCATCGCGCAACCGGTAATCGGCGGAAAGGTTGACGCGAAGCGTCACCCGGTCGCGGGTCAGGATTTCCTGCCCGGTCACGTCGCGGGTCCGCCAGCGGGTATCGACCAGGCGCATGGTGCGCTTGCGCCCGTCTTCCCAGAAGCGGTGCGTTCCGGCCGTCAGCGGAACCGGCGCCGCGCCATCCACGTTGAGCAGACCCAGATGGCCTTCGGGCACCTCGAAGCCGAGCATCCCGGCGGTCAGCCCCATCAGCGTCAGGCTTTGCCCGAGCATGGGCGGGACACTCGCAAGCGCGTCCAGCTTCAGCCGGTCCACCGTCCACGGGCCGGCCCCGGTCCACAGGACCAGCCGGGTTTCCGGGCGCAGCACCACATAGGGCCGGCCGTCACGCAGGACAACCGCCACCTCGCCCGCGCCAGCGCGCAGCTCGGTCAGATGCGCGCTCGCCAGGTCGGGCCGCTCACGCAGAAGCGTATCCTTATAGGCGGAAGTGAATTCCGGGCGGATCATGCTGTGGGTTTCCAGCACCAGCTCCTGCGGTTTGCGCAGGCTATGGCGCCCCGGCCCGAGGATCGCATCGAAGCACCCGTTCCGCAGAACCAGCACCCGCTCCATCTCGCTGACCGTCAGGGCTTTGTGTCCCGTCATTTTTTCGAACAATTCCAGCATGATCTATCCTTTCTTCGCTTTCCTGTTCCTTTCGGTAATTGCCCATCCGGGCCGGGTTATGGCCCCAATAGGGGCGAATGAGATGCCGGGACCAGACCTTGCCCGGCAGGCAGCGGAGCGGTGGAGAGCGGCGGCGAGGACCCCGGCACCCGTCCGCATCCGCAGATGCGCCGGAGAACCCGGGCCGTCACAGCTTCATCCCTCGCCCGGCTCTCTGCCGGTGCTTCGGACCGGATTTCCCGCCTTTCGGCAAGGCCGCCGCCCCTTGGCGGTCCGGCCCCGGACACCCGTTATACAGTCCGCGTGTGAGGCGGATGGCTTTTCAGGCCATTTTGACGACGGGAGTCGAACCCGTGACAGGTAGATTAAGGATCTACTGCTCTACCAACTGAGCTACATCATGGCGAATGCAAAGGGAGTCGAACCCCTGTCCTCCGAATACGAAATCCGGCGCTCTGATCCGCTGAGCTATACATCCAACCGCCCGGCTTTGCGGTCCCGGCATACACGGGCGGCAGGGCCGCAGCGCACCGGCAGGGTATCCAAAACCCTGACCGCTGGGATCCGTTCCGCTTGGGACGGGAGGCGCGAATTGGCATAAGAGTCGATATCGGGCAAAACAAATCCCGCACCTCCAGAACGGAAGAGCGGGATTGTGCTAAATTTACAACATACGTTGCGTTCGGGAAGCAGCCACAGGCCCAGCCTCCCGATCAGTCGATGAAGCTGCCCGGGTTGAAGTTGCCGACATTGCCCAGCACCTGACGGATGATGCTGATCGAAACCACCCCCGAATCGGTCACCCGGCGCGACAGCACGACGACATGGCCATCACGCAAGCCAAAACGCTCGACATTGGTTACGGTGCCGTCGGGCGCAAAGCTGATCGCCACCACCTCGCGGCTGATTTCCTGCGGCTTCAACGCCCCGTAGTGACGCCAGCGCGAACCGACGTAATACCAGGCGGAGCCCTCCAGCAGCCCTTGCGAGGACGGCCGCCCGATCAGCCCCTCCAGCTCGGCCTGATTGGTCTGGCCAACCTGAACCTGCGCCAGATCAATGGCCGGCGGAATATAGCCATGATGGCGATAGACCGGGGCACAAGCGGTCACGAAAAGTGTCAGCGCAAGAACAAGGCTGCGGATCGGTATCATACTTGGCTCTTTCCCGCCTGATGCACGGCACCGGTTGACGCCGCCCCAGTGGCTTAGCAAACTCAGCCGTCCCGCTCAAGAAGATCGCGGTCACGCTTTGTAATCCAGTTGGAAAGAACCATGTCGGCACGAAATCCCCTCCCTGACCGGCTGCGCGTCGCACATCTTTCGCCCGCTCAGCCCAATGAATTCGACCTGACCCCGGATGAGGCGTCGCGCGCGCAAATCGCCCGGGATCTTGACCTGATCGCCTTGCCCATGCTGCGCTTTTCCGGCGATATCCGGGCCTCGGGTGGCGATGACTGGGCGCTGAACGGCCGGCTGGTGGCGCAGCTCGTGCAGCCCTGCGCGATCACGCTCGATCCGGTCACCACCGATATCGACGAAGAGGTCGCGCTGATCTTCTCGCCCCATGTCAGCACCCCTGACGAAGAAGAGGTCGAGATGGGCGATGACAGCGTCGAGCCGCTCGGCCAATGGATCAATATCGGCGAAATCGGGCTGGAGGCTCTGTCGCTGGCCCTGCCCACCCATCCGCTGGCACCGGGCGCCGAAATGCCCGAAACGGCCATCGATCCCGATGATGAGGGCGACAGCGGCGAGACCCGCAAACCCTTCGCGGGGCTGGCCGATCTGATGAAGAAGGGCGGCTAGGTTTTGAAGGGCGCCATACCGGCGCGGGCCAGCTCGTCCGCGCGCTCGTTCTCGGGATGGCCGGCATGGCCCTTGATCCATTCCCAGCTGACCTGATGGCGGGCCTGCGCCGCATCGAGCCGCTGCCACAGATCGACATTCTTCACCGGCTTGCGGTCGGCGGTCTTCCAGCCATTGCGCTTCCAGCCATGGATCCAGCCGGTGACGCCATTCTTCACATAGGCCGAATCGGTGGTGATGGTGATGGCGGAAGACCGGGTCAGGATCTCCAGCGCCGAAATCGCCGCCATCAGCTCCATCCGGTTATTGGTGGTGTCAGGCTCGCCGCCCGACAGCTCACGCTCCTTTTGGATCTCGCCGCCTTTCATGGCGCGCATCAACACGCCCCAGCCCCCGGGGCCCGGATTGCCGCTGCAAGCCCCGTCCGTCCATGCAAATAATTCGCTCATAGCGGGATTTCTAACCGATGCCGGGGCCAAGCAAAAGCGCTACGGCGAGAATGGTGAACCCGCCTTTCAGGCGCGGCCACCAGGCCGGCACCCGCCCGGCCCGCTCCGCCCACAGATCCAGACCGAAGATCAGCACCAATCCAAGGGCCGCGATCTGCCGGATATCCAGCACAAACCCCATCAGAAGGCCCATCGCCAGGACCGGCACAGCGCAACCCAGGAAAGCCAGCCGCCAACGCCCCCGCATCAGTTCGGGCGCGGCAATGGCGCCCGCGGCAAACCCGAGCAGGATCAATCCGTAAAGACCGCCCGCCTCATAGACATGGCTTAGCCATCCGAACCAATCGGCAAACCAGCTGGCGATCAATGGCAGCAGCACCAGCCCGGCAAAGCCCCAGGCCGCAACAGGTGGCCGGCGATCCGGGGCAACCGGCCTCATACCTTTTCGGTCGCCAGCTTCAACCCCAGCAGCGCGAAGCTCACTGCAAAGGTCCGGCGCATCCAGTTCATCGCCGCTTCGCTGGACAGCACCCGCTCACGCCCGCTCAAAGCCAGCACGACATAGCCCATGAAGACCGCGAAGGTCATAGCGGTAAAACCGAAGCCGAGCTCGATCAGCATCGGCAGGCCTGCACCCTCGGGCATGAATTGCGGAATGAAAGCCATGAAGAACAGAGGCAGCTTCGGGTTGAGGATGTTCAGCAGAATTCCGCGCCGAACCAGCCGCAGGGGCGTTTCCGGCTCGACGGGTCGCACCGACAACCCGCCGCGATCCTTCAGCACCGCCCAGGCCATCCACAGCAGATAGGCGACCCCGGCGAACTTCACCGCCTGAAACAGCACCGCGCTGGAATGCAGAACCGCCGCCAGCCCGGCCATGGCGACGATCATGTGAAAGACCGTGGCTATCGTACAGCCCAGAGCCGCCCAGAACCCGGCCCGAAACCCGCCGCCCAAAGTGGCCGAAAGCGTGTAAACCACCCCGATCCCCGGGGCGAGACAAACGATGAAAGCAGTCAGCAGATAATCCCAGCTCATTCGGTCAATCCCTTGTAGCCGGGCAGCGCGGCAATCCGCGCCAGCCAGGCATTGATGCCCGGGAAACGATCCATCTCGAATCCCCCGCGCGCGCCCGCCGTATGGGTATAGCCATAAAGACAGATATCGGCGAGGCTGATCCGCTCGCCCACCAACCAGTCGTGACCCACCAGCCGGTTTTCCATGATTTGCATCAGGTCATGGCCACGCTCCAGCAGCTCAGCCATCCGCTCCGGCGTTGCCAGGTGCCGGCGGCCCGGGTAGAATTGCAGCGCCCCGCGCACAGCCACCACACCCTCATGCTGGTTCTGCTCCCAGAACATCCAGGCCATCATCCGCGCCCGCGGCACCGCACCCGCAGGAATAAAGTCGGTCCCCTCGCCCAACCAGCACAGGATCGCATTCGATTCGGGCAACAGCTCACCTTCGTCCAACTCCAGCACCGGCGCCTTGCCGAAAGGCAGGCGCCCCGCCGCCTTGGCCTCGGCAATCGCCGGCAAGCTGTCCTCGACATCGACGATCTCGGCATCCCGCCCCAGTAGCGCCAGCAGCAGCCGAACCTTGTAGCTGTTCCCGGAAGACGGCATCGAATATAGCTTCATCGCATTCACCTTGGCACAAATATCCTCTGGGGGTCCGGGGGGCGAAGCGCCCCCGGCCTTGCCCGCGACCACCAGGCGATGAGGCCAGATCAGGCGGTCTCGCGCAAGATGCGCGGCACCTTGAATTCGATATTTTCCTGCGCGGTCTCGACAATCTCGACAGTGACGTCAAAACGGGCACGAAAAGCGCCGATGACCTCATTGATCAGCACTTCCGGGGCGCTGGCGCCGGCGGTTACCCCGACCGCATGCGCCCCCTCCATGGCGCGCCAGTCGATCTCGCTCGCACGCATGACCAACTGGCTATAGGCGCATCCCGCAGCCTTTCCGACCTCGACCAGACGGCGCGAATTGGAACTGTTCGGCGCGCCGATCACCAGCAGCGCATCGATCTTCGGCGCGACCGCCTTGACGGCGGCCTGACGGTTGGTCGTCGCATAGCAGATGTCTTCCTTGGCCGGCCCGACAATGGCCGGGAACCGCGCCTCAAGGGCCGCGACAATCGCAGCCGTGTCGTCAACCGAAAGCGTGGTCTGGGTGATATAGGCCAGCCGGGACGGATCGCGCGGCACTATATCCGCAACATCGGTGACGGTCTCGACCAGCAGCACCTCGCCTTCGGGCAACTGACCCATCGTGCCCAGCACTTCCGGGTGACCGGCATGGCCGATCATCACCATCTGCAGGCCCTCACCATGGTGACGCTCGGCCTCGACATGAACCTTCGAGACCAGCGGACAAGTCGCATCGACATAGACCATCTCGCGGCGGCGCGCCTCGGCCGGTACGGCTTTCGGCACGCCATGGGCCGAAAAGATCACCGGCCGGTCGTCAGGGCATTCATTGAGCTCCTCGACAAAGACCGCGCCCAGATCGCGCAAGCTGTCCACCACGAATTTGTTATGGACGATCTCATGGCGGACATAGACCGGGGCGCCCCATTTGAGAAGCGCCATCTCGACGATCTTGATGGCGCGGTCAACACCGGCGCAAAAGCCGCGCGGCGCAGCCAGATAAAGGGTCAGGGGAGGTTTCGCGTTTTCCATGGCCTTGGGCTAACCCGGCGCGGGCGGAAAATCCAGTGGAGGCGTGGCAGGAGCCGGTTCTGGCATTGCCCCGCATCCGGGCAAAAAGAGCCGGCCAACCGAGGCGACGCCCGGATGACCGGCAGCTGTCCGGGGCCGTCTTCTGCGGCCTTCCGAATGTTCCAGGCCCCGCCCCGACGAATGGGCGCAGGCAACAAGCTCATGACCAGGGCCTGCCGGCGGGATCGCCAGAGCGGCCCGGACGCAGTCCCTCAGACCGCGGTCGGTGTGTCGTCGCGCGGCGGGACTTCCCGCGGCGGGCGGCCGATCACTTCGCGCAGCGCATCGAGCTCGATGAAATTATCGGCCTGGCGGCGCAGCTCGTCGGCGATCATCGGCGGCTGGCTGCGGGTGGTGGAGACCACGGAAACCCGCACACCCTGGCGTTGCAGCGCCTCGACCAGCGGGCGGAAATCGCCGTCACCGGAGAAGAGCACGGCATGGTCGAGGCGCGGCGCGAGTTCCATCGCATCCACCGTCAGCTCGATATCCATATTGCCCTTGATCTTCCGCCGCCCCATGGCGTCGGTATATTCCTTCGCCGTCTTGGTCACGAGCGCATAGCCGTTATATTGCAGCCAATCGACCAGAGGCCGAATGGGTGAGTATTCTTCGTTTTCCAGCAGGGCCGTGTAATAATAGGCCCGCAGAAGCTTGCCGCGACGCTCGAATTCTTGCCGTAAAAGCTTGTAATCCATATCAAAACCAAGTGACTTCGCCGCTGCGTAGAGGTTTGCGCCATCGATGAACAGTGCAAGTCGGTCGTCTTTGTAGAACACGATTTCTCCCTCGACACGTCGCCTCTGACGTATCAATGATATCCCAAATGCTGGAAACGATTGCCGAAACCAGAATGTATCGAAAGCTAGCCCTGATTGCCCTTGGGGCAAACTTGTCTTCTTTGGCAGGTTCGCCTTCGGAAAGTTTGTTATTCGCGCTGCGATTGTTTTGCGACATTGACGGTGCGGAACTTCACGCCGTTTCACGATTTTATGAAACCCCGGCCTTCCCTCCGGGCAGCGGTCCCGACTATGTAAACGCCTGCGCAGCGCTGAAAACCGAGCTTGAAGCCGAGGCACTGCTGGCCGAACTGCATGCCATCGAATCGCGTCTGGGCCGGAGCCGGGACAATGGGCGTTGGGGCGCACGTGGCATTGATCTCGACCTGCTGGCAGTTGCAGGGGAGGTTTTTCCGAACGAAGTCGTTCAGAATACTTGGCGCGCCCTGCCGTTCGATCAGCAAATGCAGCGGGAACCCGATCAACTGATTCTGCCTCATCCCCGGCTTCAGGACCGCGCTTTTGTGCTGGTACCGCTGGCCGACATCGCACCAGGCTGGCGCCATCCGCGTATCGGGCTCAGCGTTGCACAGATGCTTGCCGCCCTGCCCGCAGCGGATCGCGAATCCGTCCAGATAATTCTTGACAAACCAGGGCAAAGCGGTCACGAATTCGCTTCGCCCCTTACTTGATTCGAAACCTATAGGTGATTCATGGCCCGCGTGACCGTCGAAGATTGCGTTGACAAGGTTCCGAACCGCTTCGACCTAGTAATGCTCGCCGCGCATCGCGCCCGGGAGATCGCGACCGGCAGCCCGCTCAGCGTAGACCGCGACAACGACAAGAATCCTGTCGTTGCCCTGCGCGAGATCGCCGATGAGACCCAGCAGATCGACGATCTGCGCGAACGGATGATCGAATCGAGCCAGACCCAGATCGAGGTCGACGAGCCCGAGGAAGACGCGATGGCGCTGCTTCTGGGCGCCGAGATCGACCGCCCGAAGCCCGCCGACGAAGAATCGGAAGAACGGATGCTGCGGATGATGCTGGAAGCGAACCAGCGCTGATGTGACAGGTTGTAGGTTAAAGAGGTCTTCGATTGGAAAAGTTCGACGTCGAAGACCTGCTTGCGCTTATTCGCAACTACAACCCGCGCACCGATGAAAACCTGATCCGCCGCGCCTTCGATTACGGTCAGCGGATGCATGAGGGCCAGACCCGCCATTCGGGAGAGCCCTATTTCAGCCATCCCGTCGCTGTCGCCGCCATCCTGACCGAGATGCGGCTTGACGATGCGACGATTGTCACCGCCCTTCTGCACGACACCATCGAAGACACCCGCTCGACCTGGGGCGAGGTGTCACAGATGTTCGGCCGCGAAATCGCCGATCTGGTGGACGGCGTCACCAAGCTGACCAATCTGCAGCTTTCAGGCAGCCATTCCAAGCAGGCCGAGAATTTCCGCAAGCTGTTCATGGCAATGACCCGCGATCTGCGGGTGATCCTGGTCAAGCTCGCCGACCGGCTGCACAATATGCGCACCATCCGCGCCATGCGTCCCGACAAACAGGTCAAGAAGGCCCGCGAGACCATGGATATCTATGCCCCGCTCGCCGGGCGCATGGGGATGCAATGGATGCGCGAAGAACTCGAGGATCTGGCCTTCAAGGTCATCAATCCCGAAGCCCGCAATTCGATCATCCGCCGCTTTCTGACCCTGCAGAAGGAAACCGGCGACGTCATTGCCAAGATTACCGCCGATATCCGCACCGAGCTCGACCGCGAGGGGATCGAGGCCAATGTCTATGGCCGCGCCAAGCGCCCGTTCAGCGTCTGGCGCAAGATGCAGGAAAAGCAGCTGACCTTCTCGCGGCTGTCCGACATCTACGGCTTTCGGGTCATCGTCGGCACCGAAAGCGAATGTTACCGGGCGCTTGGGCTGATCCATCGCCGCTGGCGAGCCGTGCCAGGCCGGTTCAAGGATTATATCAGCCAGCCGAAATCCAACGGCTATCGCTCGATCCACACCACCGTCACCGGCCGCGACGGCAAGCGGGTCGAAGTGCAGATCCGCACCCGCCAGATGCATGAAGTCGCCGAGGCCGGGGTTGCTGCCCATTGGGCCTACCGCGACGGCGTGCGCTCGACCAACCCCTTCGCGGTCGATCCGGCCGAATGGATCGCCCAGCTCAATGAACGGCTGGGGGGTGAGGATCACGACGAGTTCCTCGAACATGTCAAGCTGGAGATGTATACCGACCAGGTCTTCATCTTCACGCCCAAGGGCGATGTCATCCAGCTGCCCAAGGGCGCGACCCCGATCGACTTCGCCTATGCCATTCATACCCGGATCGGCAATGGCACGGTCGGCGCGAAGGTAGACGGAATCCGGGTGCCGCTGTGGACGCGGCTCAAGAATGGCCAGCTGGTCGAGATCATCACCGCCGCCGGGCAGCGCCCGCAAGCCGCCTGGCTGGAGATCGTGCAGACCGGCCGCGCCAAGGCCGCGATCCGGCGGTCCTTGCGCGAGGAAGACCGGGCCCGGCTGATCCGGCTGGGCGCCGAACTGACGCGGATCAGCTTTGAGCATCACGGCCGGCGCGTCACCGACAAGGCGCTGCGCACGGCGGCGGCGAAACTGGCCCTGCCCGGTTCCGATGAGCTGCTGGCCCGGATCGGCTGCGCCGAGATGTCGGCGCAGGACGTGCTGACCACGCTTTATCCCGAGCTGGCCACCAGCAAGGAAACCGTAGATCCCAAGCGCCCGGTTTCGGGGCTTGAGGCCGATCAGACCCTGCAGCGTGCCCAGTGCTGCCAGCCCCTTCCGGGAGAGCGGATCGTCGGCATCACCTATCGCGGTCGCGGCGTCATCGCCCATTCCATCGATTGCCCGGCTCTGGCCGCGCTGGAGGGCGACGAAGACCTCAAACGTTGGGTGGACCTGCAATGGCGCGAGGGCCGTCATCCCCCAGCCTATGCGGTCACGCTTTCGGTCACCATCCGCCATGATGCGGGGGTGCTTGGCCGGATCTGTACACTGGTCGGCAGCCAGGGGGCGAATATCTCGGATCTGATCTTTGCCGACCGCAAGCCGGATTTCTATCGCCTTGAACTTGAGGTGGAATTGCACGGTGTCGATCAGCTTCACGCATTGCTGACCGCGCTGGAAGCCGAATCGGATGTGGCGCAGGTGAAACGACTGCTCAGGCCGGAACTTGCGCCCTGATGTCATCGTTCCGACTTGTCCAGTCGCTATCTCGTCACCACCTGAGTCCATAAGCCAGCCTTGCCAGCCCCATAGCCAATCCTGATGTTCAAGCGCCGCACACCCCGCAGCTATTCGCAGATCGCGACGGAAATGATCTATCCGCGCGGCGGCTGGCTGCGCGCGGGCCTTTATGTGCTGCACCGTCTGCGCCGCCTGCCCGATCAGCCGAGCCGGATCGGCCGGGGGGTCGCTGCCGGGGTGTTCATTTCCTTTACGCCGTTCCATGGCTTCCACTTCCTTGCCGCCGCCGCCATCGCCTGGGTGATCGGCGGCAATCTCCTGGCCGCGCTGCTGGCGACCTTTGTCGGCAATCCGATCACCTTCCCCTTCATCGCCTATGCCTCGACCTGGCTGGGACGCGAGATCCTCGGCACGCATGGCACCTTGTCGCCGAAGATGATCTTCAACGATTTCGCCGATGCGACCACCCAGACCTGGCACAATATCGGCGCGGCCTTCGGCCCCGAGACCGCCCGCTGGAACCAGCTTTACGCCTTCTTCTACGACATCTACCTGCCCTATCTGGTCGGCGGCATCATCCTGGGTTCGGTTGCTGCCATGATCGCCCATTACCTGACGGTTCCGGTGATCCGGGCCTATCACCGCCGCCGGGCGCGCAAACTGGCTGAGCGGGTCGAAAAGATCCGCAGCCGGGCAAGCAACCAGCCGCCTGCCGCGCCGGGCGGGACTGCAGCAGGAAAACCCGATCCTTTTTCCGGGCGCTCTGGTCCGCAAGAAACGAAATCGGATTAATTTGGGGCTTTTCATCCCTGATCCGGTTTGTATATTTCACCCATGACCCGGATGAGACCCATCAGCTCCAGTTCCTCCAGCAACGCGCAATATGGCGCGCGTTTTTCCGTGAACCTCCGCGGTCTGCTTCTTCTTACGCTGCGCTGAGCGGGTCCTGCCGGGCCGCCGCTCAGTCAGGCCAAGCGCCCGGCAGCCATGATTGACCTTATCAAGAAGAAGCGAAGACCCATGACCGATAAGAACCGCGTATTCATTTTCGACACCACCCTGCGCGATGGCGAACAATCGCCCGGCGCCACCATGTCCCATGCCGAAAAGCTGGAAATCGCCGCCATGCTGGACGAGATGGGCGTCGATATCATCGAGGCCGGCTTCCCCATCGCCTCGGAAGGCGATTTCGCCGCTGTCTCGGCCATCGCCAGGCAGGCGCAGAACAGCGTGATCTGCGGGCTGGCCCGCGCCCAGTTCCCCGATATCGACCGCTGCTGGGAAGCGGTGAAACACGCCAGGCGCCCGCGCATTCACACCTTTATCGGCACCTCGCCCCTGCACCGCGCCATTCCCAATCTGGACATGGACCAGATGGCCGAGCGCATCCATCAGACCGTGACCCATGCCCGCAATCTGTGCGACAATGTGCAATGGTCACCAATGGATGCGACGCGGACGGAACATGATTATCTGTGCCGGGTCGTGGAAATCGCCATCAAGGCCGGCGCCACCACCATCAATATCCCCGACACCGTCGGCTATACCGCACCGCGCGAAAGCGCCGATCTGATCCGCATGCTGCTGGAGCGCGTGCCCGGTGCCGATGAGATCATCTTCGCCACCCATTGCCATAACGATCTGGGCATGGCGACGGCGAATTCTCTGGCCGCGGTCGAAGCCGGCGCGCGCCAGATCGAATGCACGATCAACGGTCTGGGCGAGCGGGCCGGCAATACCGCGCTGGAGGAAGTGGTGATGGCGATGAAGGTGCGCCATGACATCATGCCCTTCACCACCGGCATCGACACCACCAGGATCATGGGGATCTCGCGCCGGGTTGCCTCGGTTTCGGGTTTCCCGGTGCAGTTCAACAAGGCGATTGTCGGAAAGAACGCCTTCCTGCACGAATCGGGCATCCATCAGGACGGCGTGCTGAAGAATGTCGAGACCTTCGAAATCATGCGCCCCGCCGATATCGGCCTCAATGAGACCAATATCGCCATGGGCAAGCATTCCGGCCGCGCCGCCTTGCGCGCCAAGCTGAAGGATCTGGGCTATGAGGTCGGGGACAATCAGCTGAAGGATGTCTTCGTGCGCTTCAAGGCCTTGGCCGACCGCAAGAAGGAAGTCTATGACGACGACATCATCGCCCTGATGGCCGACAGCGCCGCCAATACCGAGGATGATTACCTTCAGGTCAAGCATCTGCGTGTCATCTGCGGCAGCGAAGGTCAATCGGCCGATCTGACCCTGATCGTCGGCAGCGAGGAAAAATCCGCCTCGACCTCGGGCGACGGGCCGGTGGATGCGGTCTTCAACGCGGTCAAGCAGATCTATCCGCATGGCGCGCACCTGCAGCTCTATCAGGTCCATGCCGTGACCGAGGGCACCGATGCGCAGGCCACGGTTTCGGTGCGGATGGAAGAAGAGGGCCGGATCACCACCGGTCAGGCTGCCGATACCGACACGATCCTGGCATCGGTCAAGGCCTATATCGGGGCACTGAACCGGCTGCGCGTGCGCCGCGAGATGATCGGCAAGGACGGCGATACCAAACATGTGAGCATCTATTCGCATTAAGCCCCTCACAGGGGCAGATATCTGGGGCGGCCCCTCGGCCGCCCCTTTTCCTATGCAGGGGATCGTGCCGGCACGTCCGACATGACCGACGCGGCGAAAGCATGCCCTGACTTAAAATCCGGGTTTTCCCCAGCACGGGCAGGCCCTATACGTCAGCCACCCTGGTGGGGCGACTCACTGGGGTAATCGGGCAGTGTCCAATCTTTGATATGCAGTCGTTATAAGCATAAGCCGTCAAGGCAGCTAAGGCAGAAGGGAAGATCAGATGGCGTTCTTCGGGTTGTTTTCGACCGATATTGCAATTGACCTCGGAACGGCGAATACGCTGATCTATGTGAAGGGCAAGGGTGTCATCCTCAATGAACCCTCGGTCGTGGCCTATCACGTCAAGGACGGCAAGAAGCAGGTCCTGGCCGTGGGCGAGGACGCCAAGCTGATGCTGGGCCGCACCCCCGGCTCGATCGAGGCGATCCGGCCGATGCGCGAAGGCGTCATCGCCGATTTCGATAGCGCCGAGGAAATGATCAAGCACTTCATCAAGAAAGTGTTCAAGCGCACCACCTTCTCCAAGCCGAAAGTCATTGTCTGCGTGCCCCATGGCGCGACCCCGGTCGAAAAGCGCGCCATCCGCCAGTCAGTCCTGTCCGCAGGTGCCCGCAAGGCCGGTCTGATCCCCGAACCGATTGCCGCCGCGATTGGCGCCGGCATGCCGATCACCGAGCCGACCGGCTCGATGGTGGTCGATATCGGCGGCGGCACCACCGAGGTTGCGGTCCTCTCGCTTGGCGATGTCGTCTATGCCCGCTCGGTCCGCATCGGCGGAGACCGCATGGATGAGGCGATCATCAACTATCTGCGCCGCAACCATAACCTGCTGATCGGCGATCAGACGGCTGAACGCGTCAAGACCTTGATCGGGACCGCGCGCATGCCCGATGACGGGCGCGGCGCAACCGTGCCGGTGCGCGGGCGTGACCTCTTGAACGGCATCCCGCGCGAATTGGAAATCACTCAGGCCATGGTTGCCGAGGCCCTGGCCGAGCCGGTCCAGCAGATCTGCGAAGCGGTCATGGTCGCGCTGGAAGCGACCCCGCCCGATCTGGCAGCCGATATCGTTGACCGCGGCGTCATGCTGACCGGCGGCGGTGCCATGCTGGGCGAGCTGGACCTGGCCCTGCGTGAGCAGACCGGCCTGTCGATCAGCCTGGCCGATCAGCCGATGAGCTGTGTTGCGCTCGGCACCGGCAAGGCACTGGAATTCGAAAAGCAGCTTCGCCACGTCATAGATTACGAAAGCTGATATAACAGTCGGAACGAAGTCAGGACGGAGCGGGCAGCATGGCGCGCAAGGGTTACGATTTCACCACCCCTGTTCGCCGCATCCTGGTCGGGCTGCTGGCGCTGTTCCTGTTTGTGATGTTCCTGTTCTGGCGTATCGACAGCCCACGGGCCGAAGCCATGCGTTCGGACTTCATCGACCGTTTCGTGCCCGGTTTCGAATGGGCGATGACGCCGGTCACCCAGCTCGCGCGCATGGCGTCCAGTCTGCAATCCTATTCGCGGCTCTATGAGCAGAATCAGGAACTGCGCCGCGAATTGCGCCAGATGCAGCGCTGGAAGGAAGCAGCGGCCCAGCTCAACCAGGAAAACGCCAAGTTGCTGGCGCAGAACAATGTCCGGCTCGACCCGACGCTGACCTCTATCACCGGGCAGGTGCTGACCGATTCGGGCACCGCCTTCCGCCAGTCGGTGCTGCTCAATGTCGGGCGGCGCGACGGGGTGGTCGATGGCTGGGCGGTCATGGACGGGCTCGGGCTGGTCGGGCGGATTTCCGGGGTCGGCAATCAGACCAGCCGGGTGATCCTGTTGACCGACCCCTCATCGCGCATTCCGGTCGAGATCCAGCGCTCGGGCGAAAACGCCCTGCTGACCGGCGATAATTCGATGATGCCAACGCTGGACTTCATCGAACATCCCGAGAATGTTCAGGCCGGCGACCGCGTTGTCAGTTCCGGCGATGGCGGGGTGTTTCCGCCCGACATCCTGGTCGGACAGGTGGTCAGGGGCGCCGATGGCCGGCTGCGGCTGCGCATGGCCGCCGATTTCGGCCAGCTGGAATTCCTGCGCGTGCTGCGCTCGCACCCGACCGAGCGGCTGGAAGATGGCGGCGCGCTGATCCTGCCGCCCGAGCCCGGCATGATTGGACCGCAAATCCCCCCCCCGCCCCCGCGCGCTGAGGGCGCAGCGCTGAGCGAAGCGGCCACCGCCGCTTCCGCAGCCCGGCCATGATCGGCCCGCTTCGCCGGCGCCGGCTGATCGCCACCTGCGCCTATGTCGGGATCTGCCTGGTCATCATGTTCTTCGAGCTGATGCCGCTCGCCCCTGGTCGACCGGGCCCGGCCGCGCCCGACCTGGCGCTTTGCCTGACACTGGCCTGGGTGCTGCGCCGGCCCGATCAGCTGCCGGTTCTGGTCATTGCCACCATGATGATGCTGGGCGATATCATGCTCGGCCGGCCCTTCGGGCTGTGGAGCCTGATCGTGCTGGTCGGCTCGGAATTCCTGCGCGGACGCGGACAGGTCTGGGCCGATCAACCTTTCTTGTTCGAATGGCTGCGGGTCTCGCTGTTAATGGGCTTGATGATGGTGGCGGCAAGGGTGATTATGGTGCTGTTCCTGCTGCCGGTTCCCGGGCTTGCCCCGATCGCGATGCAATGGCTGGCCACGGTTGTCGCCTATCCGCTGGTCGTTCTGGTCATCCATATGATCGGCGTACGGCGGATGAGCCCGGCAGAGATCGAGATGATGGTTCACTGATGCGCAAGTCACCCAAGGACATGACCGACAGCGCCCGGATGATCTCGCGTCGCGGGATCATGATCGGCGCGATTCAGGCGGCGGTGGTCGGCACACTCGGCTGGCGGCTGCGTTCGATGCAGATCGAACATGCCGACGAATTCCGCCTGCTTTCCGACGGCAACTCGATCAAGATCCGCCTGCTGCCGCCGGTACGGGGGCTGATCCATGACCGCAACGGCATCGTGCTGGCCGGCAATGAACAGAATTACCGCGCCACCATCACCCGCGAGCTGGCCGGCGATGTCGAGGGTGTCGTCGCCAAGCTGCGCATGCTGGTGCCGATGTCGGATGGCGAGGCCGGTGAACTTCTGGAAACCATCGGCAAGCGCACCGCCACCACCCCGGTCAGCATCGGCGATCATCTGAGCTGGGACGAATTCAGCTCGATTGCCGTGAACGCCCCTGCCCTGCCCGGCGTGCAGCCCGAATCGGTGCTTTCGCGGGTCTATCCGCGCGCCGGGGATTTTTCGCATGTCCTGGGCTATGTCGGGCGGGTGTCGGATTACGATCTCTCGAAGATGGAAGATCCCGATCCGGTGCTGATGCTGCCCGAATTCCAATATGGCAAGGTCGGCGCCGAGAACAAGCTGGAGAACATCCTGCGCGGCAAGGCCGGCACCCGCAAGGTCGAGGTGAATGCCGCCGGCCGCGAGATGCGCGAGCTGTCGCGGCAGGAAGGCCAGCAGGGCGCCACCGTGCAGATGACGCTCGATGCCGGGCTACAGAATTACACCGTGCAGCGGCTTGGCGAGGAATCGGCGGCCGCGGTGGTCATCGACGTGACCAATGGCGATATCATGGCGATCGCTTCGAACCCGGTGTTCGACCCGAACCTGTTCGTACGCGGAATTTCCTCGGCCGATTACAAGGCCCTGATGGAACACGATCACCGCCCGCTCGCCGACAAGACCGTACAGGGCGTCTATCCACCCGGCTCGACCTTCAAGATGGTGACGCTGCTTGCCGGGCTGGAATCGGGTGCCATCAGCGCCGGAACCAGTTTCTTCTGCAATGGCGGGCTCGATGTCGGCGGCCGCAAGTTCCACTGCTGGAGCCGGGGCGGACACGGCACGGTCAATCCGATCGCGAGCCTGCAGAGATCCTGCGACGTCTTCTATTACGAGACCGCCCGCGCCACCGGCATCGACAAGATCGCCGAAATGGCCCGCAAGCTGGGCATCGGAGTCGAACACGAGCTGCCGATGTCGGCAGTTGCCACCGGCATCGCACCGGACCGGGCCTGGAAGAAAGAACGTTTCGACAAGCCCTGGGTGGTCGGCGATTCTCTGAACGCTTCCATCGGTCAGGGCTTCGTGCTGGCCTCGCCCCTGCAACTGGCGGTGATGACCGCCCGCGTCGCCACCGGGCTGGAGGTCAAGCCGCGCCTGGTGCGGGCCATCGACGGCGTGCCGGTGCCCAATCCGCCCTTTGCCGATCTCGGCATTTCCGAGAACCATCTGCGCGTTGCCCGGCGCGGCATGGATGCGGTGATCAATTCCGCCGCGGGTACGGCGCGCAAGGCCCAGATCATCACCGAAGAATGGCGCATGGCCGGCAAGACCGGCACCAGCCAGGTGCGCAATATCACCGCGGCCGAGCGCGCGCGGGGCGTCATCAGCAACGACCAATTGCCCTGGGACAGGCGCGATCACGCACTTTTCGTCTGCTTCGCCCCCTATGATGCGCCGCGTTACGCGGTTTCCGTTGTCGTGGAACATGGCGGCGGCGGCTCGGCCGTGGCAGCGCCGATCGCCCGCGACATCCTGCTTTATGCGCTGTCGGGCGGGGTCCCACCGCTTTCGGCCTATCCGGCCAGCCAGCGCGGCGAGGTCGAGGAGCGCCACCGCAATATGCATCTGATCACCCCGGTTGCGTCTTCTGGAAATGAACGGACACGCGCCTGATGAGCTATCTCGACTATAAGGTTGCCGAGGTCCCGCGCGGCATCCGCAAGATCTTCTATCTCAACTGGCCGCTGGTCTTCCTGCTGGCGGCAGTCGCTTCGGCCGGTTTCCTGATGCTCTATTCGGTGGCCGGCGGCAATATCGACACTTGGGCCCGTCCGCAGATGGAGCGTTTTGCAGTCGGCATGGTGGCGATGATCGCGCTTGGCTTCGTGCCGATCTGGTTCTGGCGCGGCATATCCATCGGCGCCTATGTTATCTGCGTACTCTTGCTGGTCGCGGTCGATATCTTCGGTCATGTTGGCATGGGGGCACAGCGCTGGCTCGATCTCGGGCCGGTCAAACTGCAACCATCCGAGCTGATGAAGATCGCGCTCGTGCTGATGCTGGCCGCCTATTACGACTGGCTCGATCTGGACAAGGTCTCGCATCCGGTCTGGGTCTTCGTGCCGGTGGTGCTGATCCTGATCCCGACCGCGCTGGTGCTTCAGCAGCCCGACCTGGGCACATCGCTGCTGCTGCTGATGGGCGGAGCCATCGTGATGTTCGCCGCCGGGGTCAGCCTGTGGTATTTTCTTGCCGTCATCGGTGCCGGGATCGGGGTGATCTGGACGGTGCTGGAAAGCCGCGGCACCACCTGGCAGCTGCTGCACGATTACCAGTTCCGCCGCATCGACACTTTTCTTGACCCCTCCACCGATCCGCTTGGTGCCGGCTATAACATCACCCAGGCCCAGATCGCACTCGGCTCGGGCGGCTGGTCGGGGCGCGGCTTCATGCAAGGAACCCAGTCGCGGCTGAATTTCCTGCCTGAAAAGCATACCGACTTCATCTTCACCACGCTGGCCGAGGAATTCGGCTTCATCGGTGCCGGCTCGCTTCTGGCGCTTTATGCGCTGATCATCGGCTTCTGCCTTTACTCGGCACTGACCAATCGCGACCGCTTCGCCTCACTGATGACCATCGGGATCACTGCGACCTTCTTCCTGTTCTTCTCGATCAATATGGGCATGGTCATGGGTCTTCTGCCGGTGGTCGGCGTGCCGCTACCGCTGGTCAGCTATGGTGGCACGGCAATGATGATCCTTCTGATGGCCTTCGGCATGGTCCAGTCGGCCCATGTCCATCGCCCGCGCTAGGGGCAAGGGAATGCGGGTTCTTTTCGCCGCCGGAGAAGAACGCTGGCTCCGCTGGAAGCCCGCCCTGCGCGCCGCCCTGCCCGAGGCCGAGCTGCTGCGGCAGGGCGATCCCGAAACCATCGACATCATCATCACCGCGCCCGGTGGCGAAGTTCAGGATTTCCGCCCCTATCGCAATCTAAGGCTGGTCCAGAGCCTCTGGGCCGGGGTCGAATATATCGTCGGCAATGACAGCCTGACCCAGCCGCTGGCCCGGCTGGTCGATCCCGGGCAAAGCCAGGGAATGCGCGAATACTGCGCAGGCTGGGCGCTGCGCCTGCATCTGGGCATGGAGAGTTACCGACAGGACGGCGTCTGGCGGAACGATCTGTTCCTGCCGCTGGCCAGCGGGCGGCGGATCACCGTTCTGGGCGCCGGCGCGCTTGGCGGGACGGTGGCCGAGGCTCTGACCGGACTCGGCTTCGATATCGCCACCTGGTCGGCCTCGGGGCGCGGCATCGGGACGATCCCGGCCTACGGCGAAGCCGACCTGCCAGCGGCGCTGGCGCGGGCCGAGATCGCCATCCTGATCCTGCCCAATACGCCTGGGACCCGGGACATCCTGAACGCACGGACGCTGTCCCTGCTGCCGAGAGGCGCCGCGATCATCAATCCCGGCCGCGGCACGCTGATCGAGGACGAGGCGCTGCTGGCGGCCCTCGATCAGGGCCTGATCGGCCATGCCGTGCTGGATGTCTTCCGAACCGAGCCCCTGCCGCAGGCTCATCCCTATTGGGCGCATCCCCGCGTCACGGTCACCCCGCATTGCGCCTCGGCAACCCGGCCTTCAAGCGCGGCGCCGATGGTGGCCGAAAACCTGCGCCGGGTCATGCGCGGCGACGCGCCACTGTTTCTGGTGGACCGCAACCGCGGCTATTGAACGCTCAGAAGCGCAGAATCGGCGGTTTTTCGGGGTCGCTGCCCGGGGCACGCGGGCCGGAAGGGGAAGCGGGCTTTTCCGCCGCCTCAGGGCGCAAGATCAGCGCGCCCCGAGGTAAAGGCAGATCGAAGGCGACATCGCAGGGCTGCGGCAAAGGCGGCAGGAAGGCGATCAGCTCGGCGATCGCCTTGGCCAGACGCGGGCGGCTCGCCTCATCCGCGCCGGTCAGCACGATCAGATGGCCTGCCGCGCTGCCCGGCCACCTGGCCGCCACAAGCGCCGCTTGCTCGGTCAGACCCACCATATCGCCGAGGCGCAGCGCCAAGGGGTCGGCCAAAGCCGCGACCATGTCGGGGGCCGGGGCAAATAGCCGCGCGGGCACCACTTCATCCTCCTGCGGGGCCGATGTCAGCGCCTCGGCCAACCAGCCAAGCACATCCCCGTCAAGCAACATTTCCGACCGCGTCCCCGGATTGACCATTAACCCGACCCCATCCGCCGCCAGCATTCCGGCCAGCACCCGGCCCGGCAGCTCGGCATAGGCGGTGGCGGCGCCGAAGAATCCGGCCAGCCGATCCTCGCTATCGCTCGCCAATGCCACCTTTCCGCCTGCCAGATCGAAGAGATGCAGTCGCGCCTTGTCGCCGACCGGCTCGCCTTCAAGCGCGACGAACAGCGCCGTATCGGCCAGCCGGCCGAGCACCCGCGCCCGCTCGGGACCGGGCAATTCGTGGAACGGCATCGCGCAAAGCGCGTCAAGCGGGGTCATTGAGCACCTCCTGAACCTGGGCCTGCAAGGCTGGCACCAGCACCTGGGTGAACCAGGGATTGCGTTTGAGCCATCCAGTATTGCGCCAGGAAGGATGTGGCAAGGGAAAGACGTCCGGGGCATAGCGTGCCCAGTCGGCCACGGTCGCGGTCACCCCGTCGCGCCGGTGAAGATGCCAGCGCTGCGCATGCCCACCAATCAGCAGGGTCAGGCGGGGGTTCAGATGGCTCAGCGCCTGCGCCCGCCAGGTTGCTGCGCAGATCGGTGGCGGCGGCAGGTCCGATCCCTTCGCATCATAGCCGGGAAAGCAGAAAGCCATCGGCAGAATCGCGATTCGGTCGCGATCATAGAAGACATCCTCATCAATCCCCATCCATTCGCGCAGCCGCCGCCCGGACGCATCGTCAAAGGGCTTGCCGCTGGCATGAACCCGGGCCCCGGGGGCCTGACCGACGATCAGGATCCGGGCCGAGGGCCGGAACCAGACCACCGGGCGCGGAAAATGCGCGCTGGCAGTCGCGGCAAAACGATCTGCACAGATGCGACAGGCTTCAATATTATTGATCAAATTCGAATAAGCATTCATGGATTGAAATTACTGGAAAAAGTGTCACAACTAAAGAGACAGCATGTCCCTCGCTGTAAGGAAACAGAAACCAGATTCTCTGCCATTGGTGGACTTCGCGCTCGGGACTATCTATTCTGCGCCAGCCCGCATGTTGCATCGCAGTGGGTTGATGAGTGTTTCGGGTTGGCCTCTGGCCTCCCATCGGGAATGATTAATGCTGGAATTCGATAACGTTTCCAAGTCGTTCTGGACCGGGACACAGCGCAAGGTGATTCTTGACCAAGCGTCCTTCCGAGTCGAGCTTGGTCGATCCATGGGCATTCTTGCCCCGAACGGAACTGGCAAGACTACGCTCATCAACATGATGTGTGGACTGGAACAGCCTGACGAAGGTATCATCCGGCGCGATTGCCGGATTTCCTTTCCGCTCGGCTTCATGGGCGGGGTGATCAGCAAGCATACCGGCAACGAAAATGCCCGCTTCATCGCGCGGATCTATGGGCTCGACCCTGATTATGTCTCCGCCTTCACACGCTGGCTGACCGAAATCGACGAATATTTCGATATGCCGGTCGGGACCTATTCGTCGGGCATGCGGCAGCGTTTTGTCTTTTCGCTGCTGTTGTCGCTGGAATTCGACATCTATCTGATCGACGAAGGCATGCCGACGGCGACCGATGTCGAATTCAACCGCAAGGCCGGGCAGGTTCTTGACGAACGGCTGAAGAGTTCGACCGTGGTGATCGTGTCACACAAACCGGAAATCCTTGAAAAATTCTGTCGGGAGGCCGCTGTCTTGCGCGACGGCAAACTCTACAGGTTCGAAACGCTGGACGAGGCGAAGCAATATTATGACTACACCGCCTAAGGTACGTATCTATCGCAGCAAACGCCGCGACCCCTCGCTGGAGGAACAGGCCGAAGCAGGCCAGCGTGCCGCACAAGACACCGCAGCGGCCGAAAGGGCGGTCGGACGGGCTGAGCCTGACGGGCCAGCCCCCGATGCCCCGAATTTCCCGCCTCCTCCGCCCCGCAGGGATGAGGCCCCTGCCAATGTCCCGGATCTCGCGGCCCAGATCGAAGCCGTCAAGGCTGAGGAACTGACCGGACGCAAGCTCCGACTGGCGCGCCGCATTGCCGCCATGCACGGCATTGATGTCGCCAGCGACGAGGAAGCGGTCGTGGTTCTGCGTGCGCGGGGCATCGACCCGTTCCACCGCTCCGCACTCAATCAGTTGATTGCCCAGAAAGGCGAAAATGTTCCGGCACCGCAGGGCAATCAGGTCGCGCTGCGCGGCAACGCGCAGCCTCCTGGCGTTCTCGGCCAGATCACGCCGGTCAAGATGCCGGCAAAGGATCTGCCGTCGCGCGAAGCGCTGACCGAGGAAAAGCGCGCCGCCGAAATCATGCGCATCCAGCGCGACATCGCCCGGCGCCGGCGCAAGAAGCAGTTCTGGCTGACCGTGCGGCTGTTCCTGCTGGTCGGGATCCCGACCTTGATCGCCGGCTGGTATTATTTTTCCGTCGCCACGCGGCTTTACCAAACCAACTCGCAATTCCTGATCCAGCAGGCCGACAGCGCAGCACTCGCCACCGGAACCTCGATGCTCAGCGGCTTGCAGTTGAACCCCGATTCGGTGGCCGTGCAGAGCTATCTTCTCTCGAAAAACGCCATGCTGCGGCTGGATGAGGAAATCGGCTTCAAGTCCGCCTATCAGGATCCGGCGGTTGATCCGCTGCTGCGCCTTCCGGCCGATGCCAATGATGACGATGCCTACAAGATCTACAAGAAGATGGTCACCGTCAGCTATGACCCGACTCAGGGGGTGCTGGGTCTGGCCGTTATCGCGCCCGATCCGGCTCTGGCCGAAGAATGGGCCTTGGCGCTGATCCGTTATGCGGAAGGCATGGTCGATGACATGACCGTGCGGGTGCGGACAGGTCAGGTGGCGGATGCCGAAAAGAACTATGCCGAGGCCGAAGCCAGCGTGCGCGAGGCTCAGGATGTGGTTCAGGGCCTTCAGGAACAGATGGGCGTTCTCGATCCGACCTCGGAAAGCGGTCTGGTGATGAACCGGATCGGTCAGCTTGAAAGCGAGCTGGTCAAGAAGCAGCTGGAACTGGCGCAGCTTCAGGCCAACCCGCGCCCCAATGCCAGCAGGGTCGAAGGCGTTCAGGGCGATATCGGCCGTCTGGAAGAGCTGATCGCCGAAACCCGTGCCCAGCTGACCGAAGCCAGCGGCTCGCGCGGTTCACTGGCCCAGATCAGCGGCAAGCTGCGCATTGCCGAGGCCGATCTGGAGACCCGCCAGGGCCTGCTGGTTTCAGCGGCGCAGCTGCTGGAGATGGCCCGAACCGAGGCCAACAAGCAGGTGCGCTATCTTTCGCTGTCGGTGCCCCCGGTTCCGCCGGAAAACGCCACTTATCCCAAGGCCCTGTCGAATACGATCGTTGCATTCCTGGTCTTCATGGGTATCTATCTGATGATGTCTCTGACAGCATCCATCCTGCGCGAACAGGTATCTACATGATCAAAGCCAAGCATATCCGGATCGGCGATCTCAGCTGCGGCAATGACCTGCCGCTGACCGTGATCGCCGGACCCTGCCAGCTGGAAACGCTGGACCATGCCCTGATGATCGGCGAGGTCATGGCGCGGGCCTGCGCCGACAATGGTGCCGGCTATGTCTTCAAGGCCAGCTATGACAAGGCCAACCGGACCTCGCTGAACGGCCAGCGCGGTGTCGGGATGGAAGAAGGGTTGCGCATGCTCGAAGAGGTGCGCACCCGGCTCGGCTGTCCGATCCTGACCGATATTCATGATATCGAACAGGCCCGCGCCGCCGGGAGCGTCGTCGATATCATTCAGATCCCCGCCTTCCTGTGCCGGCAGACCGACCTTCTGCTGGCCGCCGGCAAAACCGGGGCAGTGGTCAATATCAAGAAGGGCCAGTTCCTTGCCCCTTGGGACATGCCCAATGTCGCGGGCAAGGTCGCATCGACCGGTAATGACCGGATCCTGCTGACCGAGCGCGGCGCCAGCTTTGGTTACAACACCCTGGTTGCCGATATACGTTCGCTGCCGATCATGGCGCAAACCGGCTATCCGGTGATCATGGATGCAACCCATTCGGTCCAGCAGCCCGGCGGTCAGGGCGGATCTTCGGGCGGGCAGCGCGAATTCGCGCCGGTCATGGCCCGCGCAGCCGTTGCGCTTGGCGTGGCCGGGGTTTTCATCGAAACCCATCAGGATCCCGACAGCGCGCCCTCTGACGGGCCGAACATGGTTCGCCTGGATCAGATGCCGGCGCTGATCGCCAGCCTGATGCAGTTCGACGCACTGGCCAAATCCGATCCGGTGATAAAACCGTGACGAAACGCAGCCTGACCGCATTTCTTGCTGTTGGGCTGCTGGCAATTACCCAGCTCCTGGTGCCGCATCCCCTGCGCGCAGCAGAATCAAGCGATTCAAGCGCGCCAAACACCGCGACCGTCCAACCCAACGACACGATCTCGCTGACCACCGATGCCGGCACCGACGCGGCCATCCAGAAGCAAATCGAAAGCATCATGGCCAATCTCAAGGGCTATGAGAATGTCACCGTCGCCGTCGATGACGGCATGGTGACGATGGAAGGCGCGGTGCTGACCCGTGCCAGCCAGGAGCATCTGGAAAAACTGATCGCCCGGATCGATGGCGTCGCCGAGGTTCAGGACAATATCAAGCAGAACACTGACCTCCAAAAGCGCTTTCATGCCATCAGAGAGCATTTCCTCGACAGATTCGTGCATATTCTGGGCTTCATTCCCCTGATCACCATCGCCCTGATCACCGCCATGATCATCATCTGGCTGGGCAATCGGGTCGCCCGGATGCACCGGTTGATCGACCGGGTCGCTCCGAACCCGTTCATTGCCGAGATCCTCAGCGCCACCATCAGGATCGGTTTCTGGATCACCGCCGTGGTGGTGGCGCTGGATACCCAGGCCGCGGCCGGGATCATGGGCATCGCCATCGGTTTTGCCGTGCGCGATTCGGTCGAGAATTTCATTGCCTCGGTCCTTTTGTCGCTGCGCCAGCCCTTCCGGCCCAATGATCTGGTCGAGATCGAAGGGAACAGCGGTCATGTCCTGCAACTGACCAGCCGGGCGACCACGCTGCTGTCGCATGACGGCAATCATATCCGCATCCCCAATGCCACGTCTTCAAGGCGGTCATCACCAATTAGTTGGCTCTGAACAACCGACAACATGCTGATTTTCTGAGACAAAGGATCGGTTTTGGTAGCTTTGAACTGCAGGGTTTCATAGGGTTCCGTTGAAAACCCTGCAATTTCGGATC
>JBKEBH010000285.1:0-1686 GCA_047973065.1 Paracoccus sp. (in: a-proteobacteria)
ATCGAATGATTTTGAAGGGGTTATACTCGTATCATTACAACCTTCTTTTCGTGCTGTTAAAATGTAGTTATTTTTCTTTTTGAATGTCGTAACGCCGTTTCCTGTGCCAATATATTCTTCATTGGCGTATATTTTTGCATCTTGCTCATTTGTTCTAACAGAGAAGTGGACCCCATTTTTTGGACAGGTGTCTTAGGAGTTATTTTCTTACCAATCAACCTGCCTTTGGCAGCTTGATAGATTCATAATAAACTTGATCAGGTGTTGCCATCAAGGTCTGATGCTTCCGTTTTTCGTTGTAGAACCGAAAGTATTTCGTCAGCGATTGTCTCGCTTCAGGTGCCGATTCATAAGCATTGAGATATACCTCCTCGTATTTGACGCTGCGCCACAAGCGTTCTACAAACACGTTGTCTCTCCAGGCGCCCTTACCATCCATACTGATCTCAATGCCGTGGTTTTTCAATATGAAGGTGAAGGCCTCGCCGGTATACTGTGATCCTCGGTCTGTGTTGAATATATCCGGTGTTCCATAACGATAAATCGCCTCCTCGAGTGCGTCGACACAGAAGCTGACATCCAGGCTGTTGTATACCCGCCAGCTCAGCACTTTGCGGCTATACCAGTCCATGATAACCGTCAGATAAAGAAAGCCGGATGCCATCGGTATGTAGGTCACGTCACTTGCCCAAACCTGGTTGGCGCGATTGATCTTTAGGTTTCTTAGCAGGTATGGATATATCTTGTGCTGCGGATGGCGCTTCGAAGTCTTTGACCCAGGATGGATTGCCTGTATGCCCATGAGCCGCATTAAGCGTTGTACACGTTTACGGTCTGTTTTGTGCCCATGCTCCGTCAGTGCGTCGACAATACGCCGGGAACCAAGATACGGTTTCTCTAGATGAATTTTATCAATCAATCGCATGAGCGCCTTGTCTTCTTCAGATACCGGCTGTGGTTGATAGTAACTGCTCGATCTCGGTATATCCAATAATTCACAGCGCCGCGTTCTGGGTAATTGATGTACCTTGTGAACCATATCCTTTCTCCGCGCCCGGCCTAGCGACTGAGCGTTTTGGACAAAAAATCATTCTCCATGGTCAATTGACCTATCTTCGCTTGTAAAGATTGAATTTCTGATTCCCTATCCGGCGCTAGCCCCTTACTCGAAGCAAACACTTCGCTGCTTTGCTCAATCAGCTGTTTCTTCCATTTCACGATCAGATTGCTGTTGATACCATACTGTTGCGACAACTCAGTCAGCGTCTTGCCACCCTTGATCGCAGCCAACGCAACTTTCGATTTGAATTCCGGTGAATGATTTCTGCGCTTCTTGCTCATCTTCTGTACTCCTTTTATTTATAAAAATAATCATACAGAAAATAACTCCTTAACTTAACCAGCCAGGTGTCCAACTCTCCGGGGCCACTTCTCAATTCGTTGTAATAACTCGTTATTACGCCTCATTGTGCCTTGCCAAAAAGAAAGTATAACGCACTCTAGACACCATCCAACTGAGGGTTCTAGGATAATCCGAATTTTCCGGGAATGTGACGCCACGCTACCAAAAGCATTGTTGTTGAGGGATCCACCACCATTAGTAAAACAAGGATGTCTGAAATGCGATGATGATGAAAGTAAAAGCTTTATGTTCCGCAGAAGGTCTGATATACGCGTTCTGAAGCC
>JBKEBH010000107.1:0-3016 GCA_047973065.1 Paracoccus sp. (in: a-proteobacteria)
GCCGGTACCGGCCGGCAGCTGGACCACACCGCGGACCATCTGATCGGCATGGCGCGGGTCGACGCCGAGGTTCATCGCGATTTCCACGGTCTCGTCGAACTTCGCCGAGGCGGTGGATTTCACCAGATTGACAGCATCGGCAACCGACAGGTTGGCCTTGCCTTCAAAGGCGGCGCGGGCCGCGGCTTTTTTCTTTGCGATCTTCGCCATGACTTAGCCCTTCACCTCGATGCCGATCGAACGGGCCGAGCCGGCGATGATCTTCATCGCTTCCTCAACGGAATTCGCGGACAGGTCTTTCATCTTCACTTCGGCGATCTCACGCAGCTGCTTGGCGGTGACCGAGCCAGCAGTCGCACGGCCGGGCTTTTCAGAACCCTTGGCACGGTTGCGCTTGCCGACCGGCTTCAGGCCGGCTGCCTTCTTGAGCAGGAAGGCCGCCGGCGGCGTCTTCGTCTCGAAGGTGAACGACTTGTCGGCATAATAGGTGATCACGACCGGAACCGGCGCACCCTTTTCCATCTCCTGCGTCTTGGCGTTGAACGCCTTGCAGAATTCCATGATGTTGATGCCACGCTGACCGAGGGCGGGACCCACCGGCGGCGAAGGAGTGGCTTCCTGCGCCTTGATCTGCAGCTTCAGCTGCCCGACTACTTTCTTGGCCATCTGGCCTTCTCCTTATCATCACGCCCGACCGGCAATCGGACAGGCAGATTTAGCGGTCCGGCTCACGCCTCCCGCGCTTGCATCACGCGGTCTTGGCGACCTGCGTGAATTCCAACTCGACCGGCGTCGGCCGGCCGAAGATCGACACCGTAACCTTGATGCGGCTGGCGATGTCGTCGACCTCTTCGACCGTGCCCGAGAAGCCCTCGAAGGGACCATCGGTCACATTCACCGTCTCGCCGATATCGAAGCGGATCAGGTTGCGCGGCGCAACCTCGCCCCCGCTTTCGCCGGTGCGGTGCAGGATCAGGTTCACTTCCTCGTCGCGCATCGGCGAGGGCTTGCCCTGCTGGCCGAGGAACCCGGTCACCCGGTTGATCGAATTCACCAGGTGATAGGTGCGGTCGTTCATCTCCATATGCACCAGCACATAGCCGGGCATGAAGCGCCGCTCCGAGGTGACTTTCTTGCCCCGGCGGATTTCGATCACTTCCTCGGTCGGGACCAGGACCTCGTCGATCTGATCGTCCAGCGATTTCTCGGCGACTGCCAGACGAATCGCCTCCGCGACCTTCTTCTCGAAGTTCGACAGGACGCTGACCGAGTACCAACGCTTTGCCATGTTCCGATCGACCCCTGTTTCATCAAGAGGACGGCAATGCCGCCCGATCATTCCGTTCAACCCGAAAAACGAAACCGGCGCGCAACGATTCGTGCACGCCGACTTTCCGGGCAATTCGCTGGCGACATAGCGCCCTACCCGCCCGATTGCAACCCCGCCGGCGGCGCGGCATGGCACCGCTGCGCGTATGTCGGGCGCCGTGGCAGCCGGTCTTTTCCTGTCCAGAAAGCCAGCTTGCCCGATAAGGCACAAGCCGCCGAACATCAAGAAAGCCGGCCATGAAAATCAACCCATGGCCAGCCGGTCCTGAAAGCAACCTATGAAAATTCTTTTGTAATATCCCACGGCGGATCAAAAGCCCGCCGCAGGAAGATCATTATACCTGCCGATCAGAATGATCGGACCAATGGGCCTCAGGCGTAGGCAAGATCCGCATCGACCATATCAACCACATCGACAGTAGCCGGCACGTCCAGATAGTCGGCAGCCGAGACGTCTTCATTTTCGACGTTCACATCGAAATAATCGACGTTTTCGGAAGCCGCATCGGGATCGACAGGCGCCAGAGAGTCGAGAGCCGCAAAAAGCTGGGCTTCGACAGATGCTTCTACATTGCTGTCGTCAGCCGCCGCGGTTTCACCGGCTGCATCTTCGACAATCATGATATTGGAGGGGTCTATGGTCGCGGCCATGGCCGAATGATCGTGACCGCCGACACCATCCCAGTAATCTTCGTCAAAATCAAAGCCCATGCCCATATCTTCGGGGTTCTGGGTGCCAAGCAGATCGCCGAAGGCCTCTTTGTTTGCCAAAGCCCATTCGGTCATCAGCGGAACGATGACGCTCTTATAGAGACCTTCGTCGATAACCAGTTTCTGCACACCATCCAGCATATAGGGAGCCTGGGACAGCAGGTTGTCACCGATCACCGAGCACAGGACTTCGCTCAGACCTTCCGAGACCATTTCCAGCGGGATCTGAACGAGGGCAACGTCATGCGCGAGGTGTGCCGCCGTGTATTGCTGGTTGGTGATGATCAGCTTGCCAGCGGTGTCCTGCAGCACGCACAGCACGCCTTCAGGATCCGCCTCGAAGATCGCGTCGATGGTATCGGCCGTACCGTTGCCAACGGTTCCCACCGCCTGGCCCGCCTCCGCAACCCACATCATGACGTGGTGCACAACGATTTCCACAGCGTCGGTGGCGCCGTCCACAATGGTCGCGGCAGCATCAACGATGCCTTTGACCAGCGGGATCGCCGGGGTGTTTTCAGCAATGTTGTCGAGAAGGTCCGACAGGCTCTCGTCAAGATTGGACACAATGGTGCTCACCCCATTGGCCAGATCGGTGGCGATATCCGACACGGTATCACTCACACCGCCGATGATGTTGGTAAGGCCGCCCGTCAGCGACGAGCCCGACCCGAACAGGGAACCCAGCGAAGTAGACCCAAGCAGCGAGCCCACTGCACTCATAGCAGAATTGGCAGCTCCAAATAGCGATCCGAACATGTAATTCAACCTTTCGTAATGAATGAATGAGATGCCCCATAGGGAACACGCCTTCGCGATTTTCAAGAACAATAAGGTTAGGTCCGATTAAAATCGCCAATTAGTTGGCTCTGAACAACCGACAACATGCTGATTTTCTGAGACAAAGGATCGGTTTTGGTAGCTTTGAACTGCAGGGTTTCATAGGGTTCCGTTGAAAACCCTGCAATTTCGGATC
>JBKEBH010000163.1:0-9354 GCA_047973065.1 Paracoccus sp. (in: a-proteobacteria)
ACTGCACCTCGGTCTGATGGCCGACATGATCACGCGCGGCGATGGCGCTGTCGAAAGCCTGCGCGACCTGAGGGGCGAGGAAGGGGCGAATCTCGGTCAGATCGCCGCGCTCGAAAGCGACCAGGATCATCTCATAGGCCTGCTTGGCACCGGCCAAGAACGGGCCGAGCATGAAATCCGGCTCGATCCGGCGCATGGCAACCAGGGCGGCATAGGCCGGGCTGTCGGGATCGACATGATCGGACAGATCGCCATTCCCATCGCCCTCAACCGGAACCTGAGGTTCGGCCGGACCCGGGTTGTCGTTCTGCGTTGGCTCGAACCCGTCGCGCGTGCCCAATACGCTGCGCAACCGCAGGATCAGAAAGACCGCAATCGCGGCCAGTACGAGCAGTTGAATCAGCGAGTTCGTCATCTTCCATCCTTCGCGGCACAGCCTGGCGGTTGGTATTTCCGCCCTTGCCACTTATGTAGTGATGCAGCCGGGCCAAGTCCAGTTTTCCCCCGGAGGAGAAAAATGCCGCTTCTGATCCTGTTCATCCTGATCCCCCTGATCGAAATCGCGCTGTTCATTCTTGTCGGAGGCTGGATCGGTCTGTGGCCCACCATCGGGCTGGTGATCCTTTCGGCGGTTCTTGGCATTGCGGTGATCCGCGGCCGGGGACGGCGCTCCATGATGGAATTGCAGGAATCCTATCGCACCTTTGCCGATCCGACCAAACCGCTGGCGCATGGCGCCATCACCATGTTCGCCGGAATGCTGCTGATCCTGCCAGGCTTTTTCACCGATACGATCGGACTTCTGCTGCTGATCCCCGGGGTGCGCAACGGGTTGCTGCGCCTCGCCGGGCGCCGGGTCACGGTCAATCGCGGCAATTTCGGTTTCGACGGCGGAAATCAGCCGCGTCACGGCTGGCCGGGATATGCCGATGAGGTGATCGAAGGGGATTATGTGGTTCAGGAAGATCCCTATACTTCGCGCGACGACATAGAACTGCCCGGCCCGAAGCCCCGCGACTCCAGGGCGCATCGACCTTCGGGCTGGACCCGGGAGGAGTGATCGGGCCGGCGTTGAGGCGGCAGCGCTGCGGTGCTAGAAGTCGCCAAGTCAATCCCGAAAGGACATGAGATGACCGACGAAAACCAGAATACCACTGCCCCGCAAGTGCCGCGCATGAATATCCTCGCTCAGTTCATCCGTGATCTGTCCTTCGAAAACGTTGTTGCTCAGAAGGGCCTGAATGGCGCTGAGGTTACCCCCGATGTTTCGGTTCAGATCAGCATCGACGCGCGCAAGCGCAATGTCGAAAATCAGTATGAAGTCATCACCAAATTCCGTGTCGGTTCCAAGAACACCGCGAACGACACCAACCTGTTCCTGTGCGAACTCGATTACAGCGGGATCTTCCAGATCGAGGGCGTCCCGGATGACCAGATCCACCCCTTCCTGATGATCGAATGCCCACGCATGCTGTTCCCCTTCGTGCGCCGGATCATCTCGGAGACCACCCGCGATGGCGGCTTCCCGCCGGTCAATCTCGATCCGGTCGATTTCGTCGCACTCTACCGTCAGGAACTGGCGCGCCGCGCCCAGGCCGAGCGCCCAGCCGACGCCCCCGTTTCCTGATCATGCCACCACGCAGGCAGCGCGCCTGGCAGCGAATGCTGTCAGGCCGCCGGCTGGATCTTCTCGATCCCACCCCCTTCGACATCGAAATCGAGGATATCGCCCACGGGCTGGCCTTCGTCGCACGCTGGAACGGCCAGACGCGCGGCGACTGGCCCTATTCGGTGGCCGAACATTCCCTGCTGGTCGAGGAAGCCTTCACGCGCCTCAATCCCGGAACCGAGCCGAAATGGCAGCTGGCCGCCCTGCTGCATGATGCGCCGGAATATGTGCTCGGCGATATGATTTCGCCGGTCAAGGGCGCGCTCGGCGCCGAATATGGCGAGATGGACGAACGCGTCGCCGAAGCCGTCCATCGCCGCTTCGGGCTGCCGGGCAAGCTTCCCGCCGCCATCAAGAAGCAGATCAAGCAGGCCGATCACGTTTCCGCCTGGCTGGAAGCCATCCAGATCGCCGGATTTTCGGAACGCGAGGCACGCGGGATCTTCAAGGTCCCGAAGCCGGATCATTGCACCGGGCTTATCATTCAGCTGCGCCCGCCTGCCGAAGTGCGGCGGGCCTATCTCGACCGCTTCGCCGCATTGATTGCGGCATTCTGATCGTAAAAATGAAAGCGGCCCGCTTTTGCGGGCCGCTTTTCTTCAGATCGCCAGATCTTCCAGCGACCGCCCGGAATCGAGCGCTTCCTGCACCCAACGCGGACGACGGCCACGGCCGGTCCAGGTTTCCGACGCATTCGTCGGATTGGCATATTTCGCAGCAATCTTCTGCGTACGCCGGCCAGCTTTTGTGCCGGTCAGCTCATTGAGCGAAAAACCATGCTCACGCGCGGCTTCCTCCGCAGCGGCGATGGCTTCTTTACGCTTACGCTCTTCATAGCTCGTAATGGAACGCTCCACCTTGCTGCGCAGGTCGCGAAGTTCCTTAAGCGAGAGGCTATCGAGATCGATCATCGATCACTCCAATTTATCCGTGGTGCTCCGGCATAAATCGAGCGCAAAAGGAAAGTCAATTCTATTCTACGTGCATTTACTATTTTGGACTTCTTTTTGCCAAAATCCGTTGAAGCGTTCGGCGGTGCATATGTAATCTGCGCGCGGTTTCGCTGACATTGCGATCGCATTGCTCATAAACCCGCTGGATATGTTCCCATTTCACCCTGTCTGCCGACATCGGGTTTTCGGGCGGAGGCGGCAGAGTTTCGCCGCTTTCAAGCAGCGCCGAGGCGATATCATTGGCATCTGCCGGCTTGGAAAGATAATCTGTCGCACCCATCTTTACCGCTGCAACGGCTGTGGCAATCGCCCCATAGCCGGTCAGAACGATGATGCGTGCATCGGGACGCGCCTCGCGCAGGACTTCGACAACGTCCAGCCCGCTACCATCCTCCAGCCGCAGATCGACCACCGCATATGCGGCCGGCGCGGCCTTCACCGCCTCGACCGCCTCGCTGACGGAAAGCGTAACCCTGGGCTGAAAACCTCGTCTTTCCATGGCGCGGGCCAGTCGGTTCACGAAGATTTCATCGTCATCCACCAAAAGCAGTGACGGATCCGGCCCCAAATCGAGTCGGTCATCTTCTGCCATCACTACCTCCACCGCAAGCGTTTGCCACTCTCTAGGCGGAAAAACCGGAGAAATCAAACGAACACGCCACCCCTCACTCAGGAAGAAGCCTCGACAAAGCAGGCAACCCGATCGGCCATTTCCGTGGCAGAAACGTCGCGGCCAAAGAATTCGACCGTGCCATATTCGGGCATTACCAGATAGGTCATCGTCGTATGGCTGACCATATAATCGTCTCCTTCGACATCAGGGACCTGATAGGACACACGCCATGATTTAGCGACAGCAGCTAAATCTTTAGGCGTTCCGGTTAATCCCAGCATCTTTTCATGCATACTTTCGGTGAAGTCAGACATTACTTTAGTTGTATCCCTTTTGGGATCGACCGAGATGAATACCGGCTGCACATCGACGCCCTTTTCATCGAGCAGGTCGGTTGCTTCCGCATTTCGTGAATTATCCAAAGGGCAAACATCCGGGCAGAAAGTATAGCCGAAATAGAGAAGAGACGGTTTGGAAAATACCTGTTTATCGGTCACCTTTTCGCCTGTCTCGCTGATCAACTCGAACGGGCCGCCAATCTCGGACGCGCCGCCTGCGATGACCGAGCTGCGGCAGGCCGCAAAGCGGTCCCCGTCCCCCCTGTCCAGCCAGAGCCATCCCCCGATCAGCAATATCGCGGCGATGCCGGTGCCGATCATCATGATGCGCTTGTCGTCCATAATCTCTCCTGATCCGTTCATCTCCATTGAATGCAGAGGGGGGCACGGATATCAACATGACGCAAGACCGCATCAGGGGCAGATACTGTGTCACATGATCGCCTGATCATGCCGGAACTCGCCGGCAGCCCGCCTGCCTGGGCCGAACCGATCCGGCGCCGGACCCTGATCCTGCTGCGCTGGGTCGCCTTGGCCGGTCAGCTTTGCGCCATCGTGCTGGCCTGGCTGATCGGCGTGCGGTTCGCCATTGGCCCCTCGCTGGCAGTGGTTGGCGCCGGGACCGCGCTCAACCTGTGGCTGATCGCCTCGCCCAGCCGAACCACAAAAACCAGTGCCACCTGGCAGCTGGTCTTCGATCTGGTCCAGATCTCGGTACTGATCGGATTGACCGGCGGCATGTCGAACCCTTTCGCCCTGCTGGTCCTCGCCCCGGTCACCATTGCCGCAACCGCCCTGCCGAGCCGGCAGATGATACTGGTCGGGGTCGCGACCGTGGTGATGATCTCGCTGGCGGCCTGGTTCGCTCTGCCGCTCAGTCACCCGGAACTGGACCTGCTGATGCCGCCGACTCTTCAGCTCGCCCATTTCGCGGCGATTCTGATCGGCGTGGTCTTTTTCGCCATCTATGCCCGCCGGGTCTCGGACGAATTGGTGACCACCGGCAACGCGCTTTTCGCCACCCAGATGGCACTGGCGCGCGAGCAGAAGCTCCAGCACCTCGGCGGGGTCATTGCCGCGGCGGCACATGAGATGGGCACCCCGCTGGCCACCATCAAGCTGATCGCCGGAGAGCTTCGCGACGAGCTTGCGGAGGCCCTGCCCGCACGCAGCGATCTGGCCGAAGATGCCGCAACGCTGTCACAATCGGCCGACCGCTGCCGCGACATCCTGCGTTCGATGGGCCGGGCCGGGAAGGACGATCTGAAGCTGCATTCCGCACCCTTGCACACCATTATCGAGGAGGCAGCCGAGCCCCATTCCGAACGCGGTGCCGAAGTTACGATCCTGCTGCCGCAGGAGGAGGCGCCGATCATCCGCCGCGATCCCGGCATCATTCACGCCCTGCGCAACGTCATTCAGAACGCGGTCGATTTTGCCGAGGATCAGGTGTGGATCAATGCCGGCTGGGACGGGCGGCAGCTGACCATCCGCATCAACGATGACGGCCCCGGCTTTCCGCCCGCCATGCTCGGCCGCTTTGCCGATCCGCTTGCCCAGCACCGGCGCACCGAACGCCGTGCCGGCTATGAGGGGATGGGCCTTGGCCTGTTCATCGCCCGCACCCTGCTGGAAAGCAGCGGCGCTCAGGTCGAATATCGCAACGCCGAGCGCGGCGCCGAGGTCACCATTGCCTGGCCCATCGAGCGGATCCGCATCGATGATCGCGCCGCCTTGCAGGAGAACCCACGCATTTCATGATTATGTTAATTAAATTTTAACTATTAACATGCGAGATCTGTAGCGGTCTGAACAGCCACAGGCTCTGAATGCATCCCTACCTTACAATTCTGGCGGCGCTGGTCGGTGGGACGCTCTCCGTTCTGATGGCCCTGCTGGCGATGAAATGGCTCGATCGCCGGGTTCGGACGGGGTACACACGCTTGTTGGACGACGACCTGATTGCTCCCTGCATCATGCTGTTCCGCAATGGGCGACTGGTCGATGCCACCGTGCCGGCGCGCAATATCCTCGACTACTGCCCGCCAGGCGATCTGGCGGCACTGAAGGGCTGGCTTTCCGGTCGGTTCGACGATCTTTCAGCGCTTGATGCGCTGGCCACCCATGGCGGCCGGGTCGAGCTGCGCGGAAGTGGCAATGCCGGCACGACCCGAATGCATCTGTGCGCGGAGGAGGTCGATCAAGGCGTCCTGCGGCTGACCCTGATCCTGCCGGGTGCCGATGCGACGGGCATGGTGGTCGATTCGCTGTCCCAGCAGGCGATGGAAGAAGAACTGTCGCTGCTGCGCGGTATTGTCGATGCCGCCCCGATGATGATCACCCGCCAGGAACCGGACGGCAAGATCACCTGGGCCAATGCCGCCTATTTCCGGGCGAGCGAGGATGGCTCGGGCGTCGCGGTTTCTGCCTCCTGCGCGGTCTGGCCGCTGACCGACATCCTGATCCCCGACCCTGCGCCCGGCCCCGACGGGATTTCCCATCGCGCGCGCATTGAGCAGGCGGAAAAGACCCGCTGGTTCGACTGCTATGAACATCGCGACGATGGCGGGGTGACCACCTATGCCCTGCCGGCCGATACCGAGGTGCAGGCCGAGCAAAGCCTGCGCGAATTCCTGCAGATCCTGACCAAGACCTTTGCCGATCTTCCCACCGGGCTGGCAATCTTCGACCGCGACCGCCAGCTTCAATTGTTCAATCCGGCATTGATCGACCTGACCGGCCTGGCCACCGGCTTTCTGACCACCCGCCCCTCGCTTTACAGCGTCCTCGATCAGCTGCGCGAATTGCGCATGGTGCCCGAGCCGCGCGATTACCGATCCTGGCGCAAACAGATCACCACGCTCGAAGCCGCCGCCGCCGCCGGTCATCATGTCGAAACCTGGACCCTGCCGGGCGGGCACACTTACCGCGTCACCGGCCGTCCCCATCCCGGCGGCGCCATTGCCTTCCTGATCGAGGATATCACTTCCGAAGTCACTCTGACCCGCCGCTTCCGGGCCGAGCTGACCCTGGGATCGCAGATCCTCGATGGGCTCGATCAGGCATTGATCGTCTTCAATGCGGTCGGGCAGGTGGTGATGACCAATCGGCGCTATGTCCAGATCTGGGGCTCCGTCCCCGAACGGATGCCTGAAGCGCTGCGCAAATGGCAGGGCGAATGGGCCGAAGCCCCCGGCCTTGCCGATCTGGAACGGGAGCTGGGCAGGGAAGACCCTTCAGGTCAGGAGAAGGGCGTGATCTTCGGGCCCGGGAAGTCAGGCATTCTGGGCTGGACGGTCTCGCCGCTGCCCGGCGGCAAGCGCATGGTCCGCTTTACCACTCCGGCCGTCTTCCCTGCGGTCGATCTGCCTGAGACCGGGGATCCCGCAGGGAAGATCGCGACCGCCTGATCCCGATTTCAACCCCGCGGAAGGGTCAGATCCGACCTCGGCCCGGCAAAGAACCAGGCGATCAGTCCGACCACCGGCAGCAGGGCAATCACCGCCACCCAGACGATCTTCTGCATCTGCGTCGCCCGCGAGTTGATGACCTGCGCTATCGCCCAGACATCCAGCGCAAAGAGAATGAGCCAGAGCAGGCCGGTAAACATGTTGAATTGCATCGAAATTTCTCCGTAGAACGCGCAAGCTTCTGACACAATGCGCCGTCCACGGCCCGGTTCCAGCAAAGAGGATCACATTTTCCTGAAATCCTATGTTTTTTATAATGAATTTAGACAAATACCGGCGACCCGGATCGCCGGCGCGCAGAAATCGGCCGGCCAATCCGCGTCAAGCAGAAAATCCAGTGCTGAACCGCCTTGTCGATCAGCCTGGCGCCGCAAGCTCCAACCGATCCCGAGGTCGAGCTCGGCAGATCACGGAATGCATCGGCAAGCCGAGCCTCTTGCACCAGCAGGCGAGGGTTGGCTTCCTTCCAGGCCCTGTGAACATTTACCTGATGGTGCTGTCCACGATCAGATACTCGAAGATCCGCCACCAGACACCCTTGCGGCTGAACCGCCGGAACGCCGAGTTCCAGGCTCCGAACGCCTCCGGCAGGTCACGCGAGGGCGAGCCGGTGCGCACGATCCAGAGCGCCGCTTCGACGAACATCCGGCTGTCGCCGATGATATGAGCGGAAATCCGGTCCCACTGCGTGTCGGACAGGATCAGACGTTCCAGAGTTCCCATCCCAAGACTCCCCGCTACGGGAGCTGCGAAGCATCCTTTCGACACCCTGGGTATCCCGGGTGTCAACAGATCCTAAAGCACATAGCGCGACAGATCCGCCGAGCGCGACAGATCGCCCAAGTGCTGCTCGACAAATGCCGCATCAACCGTCACCACCTCGCCGTCGCGGTCGGGGGCCGAAAAGGACAGCTCCTCGAAAACCCGCTCGATCACCGTATAAAGCCGGCGCGCACCGATATTCTCGACACTGGCATTCACCTCGGCCGCGATCCGCGCCAGGGCGGCGATCCCATCCTCGGCGAAGCTTACCGTGACCCCTTCCGTGCCCATCAGCGCGGTATATTGCCGGGTCAGGGCATTGTCGGTCTCGGTCAGGATCCGCACGAAATCCTCTTCCGTCAGAGCCCGCAACTCGACCCGGATCGGCAGGCGGCCCTGCAATTCGGGCAGCAGATCCGAAGGCTTGGCGACATGGAAGGCCCCCGAAGCGATAAACAGAATGTGATCGGTTCTGACAGCACCATATTTGGTCGAAACCGTCGTGCCCTCGATCAAAGGCAGCAAATCACGCTGCACGCCTTCGCGGCTGACATCGCCGCCGCGCGCATCGGACCGGGCCGAGACCTTGTCGATCTCGTCGATGAAGACGATACCGTTTTCCTGCACAGCCTCCAGCGCCGCAGCCTTGACCGCTTCATCATCCAGCAGCTTGTCGGCCTCCTCTGCGATCAACAGATCATAGCTCTCCGCCACTGTCACCTTGCGCTTCATCCGCCGCCCGCCAAAGGCTTTCATCAACCCCGACAGATCCATCATCCCCATGCCCGGCTGCCCCGGCATCTCCATCATGCCAAGCGGGTTGGAATTGTCCTGAAGCTCGATCTCGATCACCGTATCGTCCAGCTCGCCGCGCTTGAGCTTGTCACGGAACATGGCCTGGGTCTGATCGCGCGCGCCATCCCCGGCCAGAGCGGCAATCACCCGGTCTTCGGCGGCCTTATGGGCGCGGGCCCTGACCTCCTCGCGCATGCGCTCGCGGGTGTCGATCATCGCAGCATCGGCCAGATCGCGGATGATCTGTTCGACATCGCGCCCGACATAGCCGACTTCGGTGAATTTTGTCGCCTCGACCTTGATGAACGGCGCCTTCGCGAGCTTCGCCAGACGGCGGCTGATCTCGGTCTTGCCCACCCCGGTCGGGCCGATCATCAGAATGTTCTTGGGGTAAACCTCTTCGCGGATCTCATCGGCAAGCTGCTTGCGCCGCCAGCGATTGCGCAGCGCCACCGCCACGGCGCGCTTGGCGTCTTTCTGGCCGATGATGAAGCGGTCCAGTTCGGACACGATTTCGCGGGGGGTCAGGTCGGTCATCAGGGGCTCCTGTCTCTTTCGGGCATCACTTAGACAGCACACACGGGCGTTTCAACCGATGGTCACGGGGCATTGTCAGGTTGTTTTTGACGGCGCGGGCTCTGTTGCACAAATCGTCTGAACGCCGAGGTTCGCCTTTCCCCGGACGGACTTATCCCACAGCTTCCGTGATGGGTATGCCGAGCGCGGTATAGCCGTTCAGGACGGCGATGCGGAC
>JBKEBH010000173.1:0-16798 GCA_047973065.1 Paracoccus sp. (in: a-proteobacteria)
GTGAAGACATTGATGTAATGGGCGCCAAAGCCCATCCAGAAGCGGACATCGGCATCCTTGTAGCGGGCCGAGAGGGAATGCACCTCGTCATGGCCGGACAGATAGGCGGTCTGCTTGCCGACAACCGGCAGATCCCATTCGCGGCCGACCTCGAACATCTTGTTCTCGGTCCATTTGCCGCCCTGCCAAGCATAGACCGTGCCGGTGAATTCGCGGAAATTGATCTCCGGGTCGAAATTCGTCGCGAAATAGCGGCCATGGCTGCCGGCATTGATATCGACGATGTCGATGCTGGCGATCTTGTCGAAATATTCGTCCTCGGCCAGGCGGGCATAGGCATTGACCACGCCCGGATCGAAGCCGGCGCCGAGAATGGCGGTCATCCCGGCCTTTTCGACGGCCTCGCGGCGCTTCCATTCGTAATTGCCGTACCAGGGCGGGGTCTCGCAGATCTTGGTGGGATCTTCGTGAATGGCGGTGTCGATATAGGCGCAGCCGGTGTCTATGCAGCCTTGCAGCACCGTCATATTGACGAAGGCCGAACCGACATTGATGCAGATCACCGCATCGCTCCTGCGGATCAGATCGGCCACGGCCGTGCTGTCCATGGCGTCGATCTGATGAGAGGTGAACTCCATCTGATGACCCTTGTCGCGCAGGCTGGCGATGATCGCGTCAGCCTTGGACCGGGTGCGCGAGGCGATATGCAGCGCGCCGAATTCCCCGGCCCATTGCGCAATCTTATGCGCGGTGACCTGAGCGACGCCGCCGGCGCCGATGATGAGAACGTTCTTGGTCAACATTTCCCCCTTCGGTGTCAGGACAGGCTGTCCCGGTAGTCGTCATAGGTGAAACCGCGGACAAGGCGGATCGCGCCGTCCTCATCCCGGATCGCGATGGCTGGCATATTCACGCCATTGAACCAGTTTTTCTTGACCATTGTGTAACCGGCGGCATCGCTGATGCTGATCCGATCACCAATGGCCAGCGGCTGCTCAAAGCGCGCTTCGCCGAAAATATCGCCGGCGAGGCAGGTCTTGCCGGCAATCTGATACGCATGATCGCCGGTCAGCGGCAGTTTCGCGGTTTCGCGGTAGATCAGCAGATCCAGCATATGGGCTTCGATCGAGGAATCAACGATGGCGATTTTCTTGCCATTGTCGATGATGTCCAGCACGCTGACCTCCAGCGAGGCAGTGCCGGTGATGGAAGCTTCGCCCGGTTCCAGATAGACCTGCACGCCCAGCCGGTCGGCGAAGGCTTTCAGCCGGTCTGCGAGCCGGTCGAGCGGATAGCCTTGCCCGGTGAAATGGATGCCGCCCCCCAGCGAGACCCAGTCGAGCCGCTTGAGGAAGGGGCCGAACTCGGCCTCGATCCGGTCGAGCTGGGTCGAGAACAGATCGAAATCGCGATTCTCGCAATTGTAATGGATCATCACGCCGCTGATCCGTCCCTGGGCCGCTTCCAGCCGGGCCATATCCCATTCGCCAAGCCGCGAGAACGGCCGGGCCGGATCGGCCAGATCGAAGCCCGAGGTCGAAAAGCGCGGGTTCAGCCGCAGCCCGTGGGCGATATGGCCGGCCTTGTCTGCGAACTGGTCGAGCTGGCTCAGCGAGTTGAAAATGATCTTGTCGGCATAGCCGATCGCCTCGTCGATCTCGTGATCGGCCCAGGCGACGGAATAGGCATGCGTTTCCTTGCCGAATTTTTCGCGCCCAAGCCGCAATTCGAACAGCGAGGATGAGGTGGTCCCGTCCATGTAATCGCGCATCAGGTCGAAAACCGACCAGGTGGCGAAACATTTCAGCGCCAGAAGCGCCTTCGCACCCGAGGCTTCACGCAGTCGGGCGACGGTTTCCATATTGCGGCGCAGAGCCGCCATGTCCATCAGGTAATAGGGCGTCTGAATTGTCATGGAGCCCCCGCAGCATTGGAAAGCGACGATATAGTCCGCCTGGCCGGATTCCGCAAGAATGGCTGTTGATCTGCGGGCGCATTCCTAGCTGGGAATCGGCGCCTCCAGTGGGATGGTGAAGGCGATGAAATTATGCTCGCCCTCACGGATATAGGCGAGCGATTGGGTCAGATGCCCGATCAGGAACCAGCCGAAGCCGCCTTCGGGAAAGGTCTCGGGCTCGGGCGGCTGGGAGGTAAGGCAGACCTGCGGCAGATGCCCGCCATCGTCGCTGACCGAGCAGGTGACGCCATCCACCAATGCCACCACGCTGAGATGAACCAGCGGCCGCGGTGCAATATCGTCGCTGCGCCCGTGTTCGGCGATATTGTTCAGGAACTCGGCCAGAACCAGCTCGGTCCGGCTGAGAAGATCGGCGGGCACATGCGGCCGGATGCGGTCGGCCAGCGAAATCAGCGTGTCGCGCACCAGTTCGGGCTGGGCGGTGAAACTGCGCGTATAGGCGGCCAGCTCCGTCTGGCCTGCTGCGGCCCGGCCGGGTTGCGGATATTCCTTTCCTGGGGTCATTGCGCCTCTCCGTTCACGCTGGGGAGGATATCGAAGATCTGATCCATCCGGGTCAGCTGAAAGACCCGGGCGACATTCGGGGTCAGCCCGCGCAGCCGCAGCTGCCGGCCCTCAGGCAATGCCTTGCGCAGGGCGATCACCGCGCCAAGGCCCGAGCTGTCCAGAAACCCGACCGCCGTCAGATCGAGGATCAGATCGGGTCCGCTGCCGGCGACATGCGGGCGGACGCTGTCCTTGAATTCCCCGGCAATCGCGGCATCCAGCCGCTTTTCAGTGATCTTGATGACGATCTGCCCCGCTTCATCCCTGACGCTGATATCCATTCCGGCCTCGCTGAAAGCTCCTGGCGCTCAGGATTAGCGCAGAATACTTACCATCCGGTGAAGAGCCGTGGATTTTCGACCCAAAGGGCGGGGGAGGGGCGGGAAGCGAAAAACCCGCGCCGGAGCGCGGGTTTCGGATCGTTCAGCCAGCCCGGGTTCAGGCAGCGGCCTTGGCCTTTTCGACGATGGCACCGAAAGCTTCGGGCTCGTGCACGGCCAGATCGGCCAGAACCTTGCGGTCAACCTCGATGCCGGCTTTCGACAGCAGGTTGATGAAACGCGAATAGGTCATGTCGGCGTCGATGGCGCGGACAGCGGCGTTGATACGCTGGATCCACAGAGCGCGGAAGTTGCGCTTGCGGTTCTTGCGGTCGCGGGTGGCGTATTGGTTCGCCTTGTCCACAGCCTGCGTGGCGGTGCGGAAGTTGCGCGAACGGTTGCCGTAATAGCCCTTGGCAGCGTCCAGGACCTTCTTGTGGCGGGCGTGGGTAACCTTGCCGGATTTAACTCGTGCCATGTGTCAGTCCTCGGATCAGCGGTTATAGGGCATGTATTTCTTGACGATCTTGGCATCGGCGTCCGAAAGGACGGTGGTGCCGCGCGCGTCGCGAATGAACTTCGTGGTGCGCTTGATCATGCCGTGGCGCTTGCCGGCCTGGGAGGATTTCACCTTGCCCGAGGCAGTCATCGAGAACCGCTTCTTGGCGGCCGATTTGGTCTTCATCTTCGGCATTTTACACTCCTTGTCAGAGGTTTACGCACGACTCGGCAATGCCATCTTGGCCGGCCGCGCAGGTTAGAAGGCGCTCCTATACGGGCAGGGGCACCAAAAGGCAAGGGTGATCGGCCTTGAAAGCCGGGGCCGGATCACAGGTTTCAGGCGTTTTCGTTGCTGTAGATCAGCTTTTCGTCGCAGGGGGCGACGCGCAGGATATTGGTGGTGCCGGCGGTGTTGAAGGGCACGCCGGCCATGACGACGATCTGCTGTTCTGCGCTGGCGAAATCGTATTCGCGCGTGGCCCGGGCCGCCAGGATGACCGCATGGCGGAAGCGTTCCAGCGGCGGAGTGCCGACGCAATGGGTGCCCCAGGTCAGGCAGAGCCGGCGCAGCACCCGCGGGATGGTGGACATGGCGATGATCGGCACACGCGGACGCTCGCGCGCGACCAGACTGACCGTGGTGCCCGACTGGGTATGCGCGCAGATCGCCTGAATATCGGTGGTCTCGGCGATTTCCCGGGCGGCGGCGACGATACCTTCGGCAATGGTCTTGCGGTCGGCCTTGCGCGAAGCCTCGATGATCTCGCGGTAGGTCGGATCGCTTTCGACCGAACGGGCCACGTGATCCATCGTGGTCACGGCTTCGATCGGATATTGCCCCGCGGCCGATTCCGCCGAAAGCATGACCGCGTCCGAGCCTTCATAGATGGCATTGGCCACGTCCGAGACCTCGGCCCGGGTCGGCACCGGGCTTTCGATCATCGATTCGAGCATCTGGGTGGCGACGATCACCGGCTTGGCGGCGGTGCGGCACATGCGCACCAGCCGCTTCTGGATCGGCGGCACCGATTCGACCGGCAGCTCGACCCCCAGATCGCCGCGCGCGACCATGATCCCGTCCGAGACCTTGAGGATCTCGGCAAAGGCGCGCACGGCCGCCGGCTTTTCGATCTTGGCGAGGATGGCGGCGCGGCCCTTGGCCAGCTCGCGTGCTTCCAGCATGTCTTCGGGGCGCTGTACGAAGGACAGGGCCAGCCAGTCGACGCCCAGCTCGCAGGCGAATTCCAGATCGCTCCGGTCCTTGTCGGACAGTGCGGCCAGCGGCAGCACGACATCGGGCACGTTCACGCCCTTGCGGTCGGAAATCGTGCCGCCGACCCTGACGGTGCAATTGGCGAAATCGGGGCCGCATTCTTCCACCCGCAGGCGGATCTTGCCGTCATTGACCAGAAGGCTGGATCCCGGCTCCAGTGCCGCGAAGATTTCGGGATGAGGCAGCCGAACCCGGGTCGAATCGCCAAGCGCGGCGTCCAGATCGAAGCGGAAGCGATCGCCCTCTTCCAGATCATGAGCGCCGGCGGTGAACTGGCCGACACGCAGCTTCGGGCCCTGAAGATCGGCGAGAATGGCAATCGGACGGCCGGTATCGGTCTCGACCTTTCGGATCGCGTCATAGCGGGCGCGGTGGTCTTCATGGCTGCCATGGCTCATGTTCAGCCGGAAGACATCGGCCCCGGCCTCAAACAGCGCACGGATGGTGTCATAGTCGGAGGACGCCGGTCCCAGTGTCGCCACGATCTTGATATTACGGTGACGTCTCATTGCAGTTCCTCCGACAGCGGGCCCAAATGTTTGCGCCATCATGGCGGAAAGCTTCAGCCTCGACAACTGGCAGAGCGTAAAGATTTGACATAAGTGGCGCGAATGAATCGTGACAATGGGATCGGGCAGGGCGGCAAGCGTCAGATGAAGAGCGAAGCTTTCTGGACTGAGGGTGAGGATCGGGCCGGTCGCTGGCTGGTCACGGTCGATCATGCCACCAACCGGGTGCCGGATTGGGTCGGCGGCGGTGATCTGGGCATCGCGCCCGGGGATATGGCCCGCCATATTGCCTATGATGTCGGTGCGGCCGGTGTGGCGCGTCATCTGGGCGCGCGCATACAGGCGCCGGTGGTCGGCTCGGACTTCTCGCGCCTGGTCATCGACCCGAACCGGGGCGAGGACGACCCGACCCTGCTGATGCGGCTTTATGACGGCACCGTCATCCCGGCCAATCGCGATGCCGATGCGGCCGAGCGCGAGCGCCGGCTGGACCGTCTGCACCGCCCCTATCACGGCGAGCTGGAACGGCTGGCAGGTGCCCGGCCCGACCGGGCGATCTGCGCCATTCACAGCTTCACCCCGCAGCTGCGCGCCCGCCCGCCGCGGCCCTGGGTGGTGGGCGTGCTCTATTCGCACCGGGACGAACGCCTTGCGCCCTTGCTGATCGAACGCTGCCGCCAGCAGGGCTGGGTGACCGGCGACAACCAGCCCTATAGCGGCCATCTCGACGGCGATTCCATCGACCGCCATGCGCTGACGCAAGCTCGCCCCAATGTGCTGATCGAGATCCGCAACGATCTGATCGCCGATGAGGCCGGACAGATCGAATGGGCCGAAAAGCTGGTCCCGGTCATGGACGGCCTGCTGGAGGAAGCCGGGCTTTAATCCCGGTCCGGCGCGCCAAGCGGGAAAAGAGGCCGGAAGGGCCGCGCTTCATCGACGGCGCGCGCCACCGAAGGCCGGGCCAGCAGGCGCGTGCGATAAGCGCGAAGGAGCGGATAGGCCTCGCCGATCCGATGCACCCAATCGGCATAGAAGAGCGAGGGCGCCGCCGCGCAATCGGCCATGGTGAAATCAGCGCCCGTCGCCCATTCGCGGCCCTCCAGCTCGCCTTCCAGCCAGCCATAGGCGCGTTCGAGCTTTTCGGCGGCGACCTTGCGGCCCTCATCTTCGGTCACCGCATTGATCCCGAGCGCGCCATCGACGGCATATTGCGCGGCATTCATCACATGCAGATCGAAGAAGCGATCGAGAAAGCGCACCGGCAGCGCGAGCAGCGGATCCTGAGGCACCAGCCGGACCGGGCCGGGATGGGTCAGGGCCAGATATTCGATGATGATGCTGGTCTCGACCAGCTGCAATTCGCCATCGACCAGCAGCGGGAATTTCCGCAAGGGCCAGCGGCGCAGCCATTCGGCGACATTGTCCGGCAGATCGGCGGCGATCATGCGGAACTCGAAGGGCGTGCCGCTCTCGTAAAGCGTGATCAGCACCTTCTGGGTATAGGAGGAAAACGGGTGGCCGTAGAGGATCAGGGACATGGTGGACTCCGGTTCGGTTTTGACCAACGGTCCCCAGAAATCGTAGAAAGGAAAGAACGTTGCGAAATTTTCCTTATTTTGACGGCGCAGAACTGCCGATAGATACCGTGCCGGTTGAAGACGGAGGTCCGACGGATGAACAGATTGAAGCGGCCCTTGTAGCCTTCCAGTCTCTTACTCCCGAAGATCGTGAAGCCGACACTCGCCATGTCCACGCATATTACCTTGGTTTTCGCAATGCGATCGGCGGAGATGAAGGGCTTAACAGCGATATGACCGCTCCGGCACATCCCGTTGATATATGGCAATATGTTCACCCAGAGATCGTGACGGTGACGACGGGGGGCGGGGTCGATGACAATATCTATGTCATCATTCATGCGGCCTGCGACTGGGAGCCTGAGCATGGGCTTCAAATGGTCTGGCGCGATGGAGCCGAGTTGGTTCGGGTCAGCGGAATCGACGGGCATCCGCTGAATTCCACCTTCCAAGGGCGCGACGTCATTTATGCCGATCCGATACGTGTCTTTACCACGCGGCGGTCTGAGGGCGGCTGATCGCCCTTACCCCCGCCGGAACGGGCCCCAGTCGCGCAGGGCGGTGATTTCCTCGCCCACCGCGTTGCGTTCCTGTTCGAGATAATCGGCCAGAGCCCGGCGGAAACCGGGGTCCGCGACCCAGTGCAGGGAATGGGTTTCCATCGGCAGATATCCGCGCGCCAGCTTGTGTTCGCCCTGAGCGCCGGCCTCGACCCGGGACAGGCCGCGCGCAATCGCAAAGTCGATGGCCTGATGATAGCAGAGCTCGAAATGCAGGAAGGGGTGTTCCTCGATCATGCCCCAGTAGCGGCCGAAGATCGCGTCGGGGCCGAGCAGGTTCAGCGCGCCGGCAATCGGGCGGCCATCCCGTTCGGCCAGAACCAGCAGGCAGTCATCGCGCATGGTTTCATGCAGGCGCTCGAAGAAGGGGCGGGTCAGATAGGGATGGCCCCATTTGCGCGCGCCGGTATCCTGATAGAACTCCCAGAACGCATCCCAATGCCGGGGCTCGATTTCATTGCCGCTCAGCTGGCGGATGGTGCCACCGAAGGCCTGTGCCTTCTCGCGTTCCTTGCGCAGCGCCTTGCGCTTGCGCGAGGACAGCCGGGCGAGGAAATCGTCATAGCTGGCGTAACCGTCATTGAGCCAGTGGAACTGCTGGGTCCGGCGCGCCAGAAAGCCGGTATCCGCGCCAAGCGCGGCTTCCTGGGCCGTGCAGAAGGTGACATGGGCGCCCGACAGCCCGTTCTGGCGGCAAAGCTGGCTCATGGCGCTCAGCAGGGCGCGCTGCACCTCGGGATCGGCTGCGATCAGGCGCGGGCCGGCGACCGGGGTGAAGGGTATGGCGCATTGCAGCTTGGGATAATATTGCCCGCCGGCCCGCGCATAGGCTTCGGCCCAGGCGAAATCGAAGATATATTCGCCCTGGCTGTGCAGCTTGAGATAACAGGGCGCGACGCCAAGCAGCGGGCCGTCCTCGCCCGTACGCGCGGCGAGATGGGCGGGGATCCAGCCGGCCTCTTCGCCGACCGAGCCCGATGCTTCCAGCGCCGCCAGAAAGCGGTGGCTGGTGAAAGGATTGGCGCCCGCGCCAGTGCGGTCCCAGTCGGCGGCGGGGATTTCGGCAATCGCGGGGTGAACGGTAACGGTCAGATCCATATGGCTCATCCGATCAGGCGAAGGACAAGGGGGGCGATGATGGCCGTCAGGACGGCATTCAGCCCCATGCCGATCCCGGCAAAGGCACCGGCGGTTTCGTTGACCTGAAAAGCGCGGGCGGTGCCGATGCCATGGGCGGCGACCCCGACCGCAAAGCCGCGCGCCCGCCAGTCGCGAATGCGCAGCGTGTTCAGCAGGGGCGTTGCGATCATCGCCCCGAAGATCCCGGTCAGCAATACCAGAACCGCCGCCAGTGTCGGCTGACCGCCAAGGCTTTCGGCAATGCCGATCGCAACCGGCGCCGTGGTCGATTTCGGCGCGAGCGATGCCAGCAGCGCGCGATCCAGCCCGAAAGCCCTGCCGATCAGCAGCGCCGAGACCACCGCCGTCGTTGATCCCGCCAGCAGAGCCGCGATCACCGGCCAGGCCGAGCGTCTGATCCGGCGCAGATTGTCGTAAAGCGGCAGCCCCAGACAGACCGTCGCCGGGCCCAGCATGAAATGGACGAACTGTGCGCCCTCGAAATAGGTCTGATAGTCGGTCCCGCTGAACCAGAGCACCGTACCAAGGAGCACCACAGCGATCAGTACCGGATTGGCGAAGCTGGCCCGACCGGCCGCGCGGAAAATCGTGTCGCCGGCCCAATAGGCGGCCAGCGTCGCGGTCAGCCACAAAAGTGGCTGGCTGGACAGATAGGACCAGATCAGCGCGGCATCATTCATCGCGCGCGCCCATCAGCCGGACGACCGCCGCAAAGCTCAGCGCACCGACTGCAATCGCCAGCACGGTTGAAACTGCCAGCGCAAGCGCCAAGCCGATCCCATGCTGGCCGAGCACCGGCAGATGCGCGATCACGCCGACCCCGGCGGGCACGAAGAACAGCGACAGATGGCTAAGCAGCCCCTGCGCCACCGGGCGGATCCTTTCGACCAGACGCGGCCAGATCGCGCAGCTCAGCACCAGCAGCACCAGCCCGACCACCGGACCGGGCAGGGGCAGATGCAAGCCGCGCGAGGCGATCTCGCCGATCAGCTGGAAGCTCAGGATAAGGGTCAGGGCCGGGATCATGGCGCAGAGCCTAAGCGTCTTCATGCGCGCAGGCCAGAGGCGGAAATGCAGATGACGCGTAAGCTGTTCCCTGCTGCGCCGCTGGAAGCAATCGCAAAAACTTGTGGATAACCCGCCGGTCCCCGCTATATCTTGCGGTTTTGGTTGACTCGGCGAGGCTGCGCCGAAACAATCCGGCGATCAGGCAATGATTCCCGGATCCCGCGCGTGAAATTCGACCGATTAAGACTGAACGGCTTCAAATCCTTCGTCGATCCGACCGATCTGGTCATTCGCGAAGGGCTGACCGGCGTGGTCGGACCCAATGGCTGCGGCAAGTCGAACCTTCTCGAAGCGCTGCGTTGGGTCATGGGTGAAAACCGCCCGACCGCGATGCGCGGTGAGGGCATGGAGGACGTGATATTCGCCGGCACCTCGCGGCGCGGGGCGCGTGCCCATGCCGAAGTCATGCTGACCATCGACAACCGCGAACGTCTTGCCCCGGCGGCGGTGAACGATGCCGATGCCATCGACATCGTGCGGCGGATCACCCGCGATGCCGGCTCTGCCTACAAGATCAACGGCAAGGATGTACGCGCGCGCGATGTGCAGATGCTGTTCGCCGATGCCTCGACCGGTGCCCATTCGCCGGCTCTGGTCCGGCAGGGCCAGATTTCCGAGCTGATCAACGCCAAGCCCAAGGCGCGTCGCCGCATCCTTGAGGAAGCTGCCGGGATTTCCGGCCTCTATGCCCGCCGCCATGAGGCCGAGCTGAAGCTGAACGGCGCGGAAAACAATCTGACCCGGGTCGATGATACGCTGGATCAGCTGGCGGCGCAGGCGGCGTCCTTGGCCCGGCAGGCCCGGGCGGCGGCAAAATATCGGGAGATCGGGGCCGAGCTGCGTCAGGCCGAAGGCGTGCTGCTGTATCGCCGCTGGGCCGAGGCCGATCACGCCCGCGAGGCGGCGGTTGCGGCCCTGCGCGAGGCTGTGGCGGCAGCGGCTGAGGCTGAGACGGCGGCCAGGCGGGCTCTGGCCGGGCGCGAGGCTGCCGAGGCCGCCTTGCCGCCCCTGCGTGAGGAAGAACAGGTCGCGGCGGCGGTGCTGTCGCGGGCCGTGATGGACCGCGAGGCGCTGGACGAGGCCGAGAGCCGGGCTCTGGCGGCGATCGAAACGCTGCGGGGCCGGATTGTCCAATTGGCCAAGGATATCGAGCGCGAGGGACAGCTCAACCGCGATGCGGCCGAGGTCGTGGACCGTCTGGCCTGGGAAAAGCGCGAGCTCGGCAAGGCCGGCGAGGGGCATGAGGCCAGGCTGGATGCGGCCGCAAGCGTCGCCGATGAAGCCGCCGAGGCGCTGCGCGAGGTCGAGGCTAAGCTGGCCGAGCTGACCGACGAATCGGCGCGGCTGATCGCGCAGGCTCAATCGGCGGAGCGGCTGGTTTCGGACCTGACCGCGATGCGCGACCGGGCCGAGCGCGCGGCAGGCGAATCCGAGGCCGCAGCCAGCAAGGCCGATGCCGCCGGAAGCGAGGCAGAGGCCGCGTTGAGTGTGGCGGAAGCCGCGCAGGAAGAAAGCGCGGCCGCTGCCGAGGCCGCCGAGCAGCGTCTGAGCGACGCCGAAGAGGCCCGCAGCGAGGCGGAAAGCGCTGAGGGTGCCGCCCGCGCCGCCCGGGCCGAGGTCGAGGGCGAGGCCGGGGCGCTGCGCGCCGAGATGGCAGCGCTGGAAAAGCTGGTGGCGCGCGGTGCCGGGGATGGCACGGCGCTGCTCGATCAGGTGCGGGTCGCCAAGGGCTATGAGCTGGCGCTTGGTGCGGCGCTGGGCGACGATCTGTCGGTGCCTTTGGCGGATGGCGGCTCGGGCTGGTTTGCGCTGCCCGGTTATGATGAGGCCGCGCCCCTGCCGGCGGGCGCGGCGCCGCTGGCTGGTGAGGTTCAGGCGCCCGAGGTGCTGACCCGGCGCCTGTCGCAGATCGGGATCGCCGCGGATGCGGAAGCTGCCGCCGCCATGCAGGCGGCGCTGCGGCCCGGGCAGTGCCTGGTAAGCCGCGATGGCGGGCTCTGGCGGTGGGACGGGCTCAGGGTGATGCCGGGCGAGGCGTCCTCAGCGGCGGCGCGCCATCTTGAACAGGTCAACCGGCTGGCAGAAATGCGCGGCGCGGCCGAGGCTGCTGCGGCCCGCGCCGAGGAAGCGGCGAGCCTTCACGAGATCGCGCGCGCGCGTCTGAGCGATGCCGGCACCGCCGAGAAAGCGGCGCGTGAGGCCCGGCGCGAGGCCGAACGGGCGTTGTCGGATGCGGCGCGCGCGGCAACCCGGGCGGAAAGCGATCTGTCGATGGCAAAGGCGCGATCTGAATCGGCGCGCGGCGAATTGGTGCGCCATCAGGCGGATGCCTCGGACGCGCGGGCGCGGCTCAGCGAGGCGCAGCGTCAGCTCGATGCGCTGCCCGACCGGGCGGCGGCCGCGGCGGCGGTTGAAGCGGCCAGGACAGGGGTGGAGGCGGCGCGGATCGCCACCATGACCCGGCGCGGCGCGCTCGATGAGCTGAGGCGCGAGGCCAATGCCCGGACCCGCCGCCTTCAGGAAATCGCCAAGGAGGAATCGGGCTGGAAGCTGCGTCTGGAACAGGCCGGCACCCGCGCCGCCGAGCTGACCGGCCGGCGCAAGGAGGCCGAGGGCGAACTGGTTGAGGCCGAGGCTCAGCCCGAGGTTCTGGCGGAAAGACGGGACGCGTTGCAGCAGGCGGAAGCCGCCGGCACGGCCCGTCTGGACATGGCGCGTGAAGCATTGGCCAGGGCGGAAAATATGCTGCGCGAGGCAGCCATGGCCGAGCGCGATACCGAGCGGCTGGCCTCTGAATCGCGCGAAGCCCGTGCCGTGCGCGAGGCCCGCGCCGAAGCTGCGCGCGATACCGAAACTGCGACCCGCGAGCGGATCTTCGAGGAGGTCGAAATGACCCCCGATGCGCTGCTGCAATTTCTGGGCAATGCCGATACCGAGATCGGCGCGGCAGCTCTGGAAGACCGGATCGCCCGGCTGCGCGCCAGCCGTGACGCGCTCGGCGCGGTCAATCTGCGGGCTGATGAGGACAAGCGCGAGCTGGAAGAAGAACGCGGCCAGCTCGCCGGCGAGAAGACTGACCTTGAAGAAGCGATCCGCAAGCTGCGCGCCGGGATCGGCAGCCTCAACCGCGAAGGTCGCGAGCGTCTGCTCGCGGCGTTTGACACGGTGAACGGCAATTTCACCACGCTCTTCACCCATCTTTTCGGCGGCGGCGAGGCCAAGCTGGTGCTGGTCGAATCCGACGATCCGCTGGAGGCCGGTCTTGAGATCATGTGCCAGCCGCCGGGCAAGAAGCTCTCGACGCTGAGCCTTCTGTCGGGGGGCGAGCAGACCCTGACCGCGCTGGCGCTGATCTTCGCGGTCTTTCTGGCCAATCCGGCGCCGATCTGCGTGCTGGACGAGGTCGATGCGCCGCTCGACGATGCCAATGTCAGCCGTTTCTGCGACATGATGGACGAAATGACCCGCTGCACCGAAACCCGTTTTCTGGTCATCACCCACCACGCCGTGACCATGGCCCGCATGGACCGGCTGTTCGGGGTGACCATGGTGGAACAGGGCGTCAGCCAGCTGGTCAGTGTCGATCTGAAACGGGCTGAGCAGTTGGTGGCGTGATCGACTGCCGTCGATACGCATGAACGCTTGTGTTCGGCTCCTCGGGCAAGGCTTCTGGGCTGTCGGATAGGTGCCGAGACAAGGCAACAGCCGGGCTCGCTCCGTTCGGGCGCCATATGGACCGCGCTTCTGTCCGCCCATGGAAAAGGCGCGCCGCTTGGGGCGCGCCTTCGTCGTTTCGCGGCGTGTGGCTCAGTCTTCCGGCCCGATCATCAGTTCCGGGCGAACCACCTTGTCGAAGGTCTCGCCATCGACAAAGCCGAGCGCGATGGCGTCCTCGCGCAGGGTGGTGACGTTCTTATGGGCGGTCTTGGCGACCTTGGTGGCGTTGTCATAGCCGATGGTCGGGGCCAGTGCCGTCACCAGCATCAGCGATTCCTTCATCAGCTGGTCGATCCGCGCAGTGTTCGCCTGCGTGCCGGCGACCATATTGTCGGTGAAGCTGCCGGCCGCATCGCCCAGAAGCTGCATGGATTGCAGCACGTTATAGGACATCATCGGGTTATAGACATTGAGTTCGAAATGACCCTGGCTGCCGGCAATGGTGACGGCGGCATCATTGCCCATGACATGGGCGCAGATCATGGTCAGCGCTTCGGCCTGGGTCGGATTGACCTTGCCCGGCATGATCGAGGATCCCGGCTCGTTTTCCGGCAGGATCAGCTCGCCCAGACCCGAGCGTGGGCCCGAGCCCAGAAGACGCAGGTCATTGGCGATCTTGAACAGCGAGGCCGCGACGGTTTTCAGCGCGCCCGAGAAGAAGACCATGGCGTCATGGGCGGCGAGCGCTTCGAATTTGTTCGGCGCGGTGACGAAGGGCAGATCGGTGATCCTGGCGATTTCGGCGGCAATCGCCTTGTCCCAGCCCTTCTTGGTGTTCAGTCCGGTGCCGACGGCGGTGCCGCCCTGCGCCAGCTCATAGACCTGCGGCAGGCACATCTTCACCCGCACGATCCCCATGCGGACCTGATGGGCATAGCCGCCGAATTCCTGTCCCAGGGTCAGCGGCGTTGCATCCTGAGTATGGGTGCGGCCGATCTTGATGATGTCCTTGAATTCCTCGGACTTGGCTTCCAGCGCGGCGGCCAGCTTTTCCAGACCGGGCAGCAGCGTGTCACGGGCCATCATGCCGATGGCGACATGCATCGCGGTCGGGAAAGTGTCGTTCGAGGACTGGCCCATGTTCACATGGTCGTTCGGGTGCACCGGCTTTTTCGATCCCAGCTCGCCGCCGAGGATCTCGATGGCGCGGTTCGATACGACTTCGTTGGCGTTCATGTTCGACTGGGTGCCGGATCCGGTCTGCCAGACCACCAGCGGGAAGTTGTCGTCGAACCTGCCCTCGAACACTTCGGTCGCGGCCTGTTCCATGGCCTTGCCGATGGTCAGATCCAGGCGGCCCTCGGCCATATTGACCCGGGCCGCCGCCAGCTTGATCGCGCCGAGCGCGCGGATGATGGCGACCGGCTGACGCTCCCAGCCGATTGGGAAGTTCATGATCGACCGCTGGGTCTGGGCGCCCCAATATTTGGAGGCGTCAACCTCCAGCGGGCCGAAGCTGTCGGTTTCGGTGCGGGTTGTGGTCATGGCATCTGCTCCCTCGCAATTTCGCACAGGTTCTATTACCGCAGGGCGCAATGCGCAATCGGTATGCTGTTGCATACCGCAATTGCGCTGGATGCCATGACCGGGACCGGATCAGAATTTACCCGAATTGTTCCATTCTTCCGGCGGTGCGATCTTTTCGCGCATATCCCAATGCTCGACGATCCTGCCATCCTTGAGCCGGAAAATGTTGAAAACCGCCCAGCCTTCGCCGCCCTGCATGACTTCGTAATAAGCCACGGTGAAACTGCCATGTCCGATCAGACGGTGGAGCTTCCTGTAGCGGATTTCCTGCCCTTGCCCTGCCATCTGCGCCAGATATCCGGCCAGACCCTGCGCTGCGCGGGCCTCGGGATTGTGGTCGGTGAAACCGGTCGCGATGTAATCTCCATCTTGCCGGTCTCGCCGCCGATCAGAACTTCATCGACAAAGGCACGGATCACGGTCTTGTTGGCTTCGGTCCGGTTCAGATCCTTGATCTCGGCAGTGCTATCGACCATGAGGGGCCGCCATCGCTGGCCGGGATACAGGCGGAAATGACGTCCCAATACTCGATGACGCGGCCTTCGTCATCGGTGTCGAACAGATCGGCAGTCACCCATTCGGCACCGCCGTGGTTCAGGTTCTGATAGGCATGGCAGAAGACATATTACCGTCCTCGACCGTACGGATCACCTGAATGTCGCGCACAGGGTTGCGTTCGAGGAACGGCGTGAAGAAGGCCATGAACCCTTCCTTTACCTTCGAGGTAAAGGCCCTTTGCGTGCTGCAAGCGGAGGCGGTCGGTCATGTTGGTTCTCCTGAGCAATCGTTCAACGCAGGATTCGACGGGGCGCCGGGTGGCTGCGGTCAAACCTGACCGCGAAGTCAGAGATCAGGCGGCGGATTCCGCAAGTCTGGAAATGGCGCGCAGCGTATCGCGGCGGATTAATCCGCTGGCCGGGCGGATAAAGAACCAATAGCAGGCAAAGCGCCGGCGGGCGGTTTCGTCATTGGCGATGGCCCGGGTCTCGGTGGACAGGATGGTGCCGCCGGGCGCGGGATGCAGGTGCAGATTGACCACCTGCCGGATCAGCCCGGTCTCGCGTGCGGCATTCAGCATCGCGACGCTGTCCGGCTGGGCGGTTTCGGACAGCTTGCCCGCGGTGGGAAAGATCAGACCAAGCAGCAGCTCCCGCCCCTCAACTTTGGCGATTGGCCGGGGCGGCATCGATTCGATGATAGGCGCGTTTCGGGGCATCATCTGCCCCAAACCCCGCAGGACCATGAGCGGCCGGGTCAGGCGCAGTGCCGATGTCGGCGCGGACAGGCAGGCCTGCCACAGGGTTTGTGGGTCCGCCCGAACAAGGCGCTGATGATATTCGCGCCATTGCCAGTCCGGCATGGCCTGATCGATCAGCGCAGCCCCAGCCCCAGCCCCAGCCCCAGCCCCAGCCGGAGTTACTTGCGCCACTTGTCGAGGTTGACGACCTCGCCGCCCCCGCTTGGGGGTTTATCTTCGGGGGACGTGTCTTCCTCGGGCGGGATATCCTCCCCGTCTTCGTCCTCGCTTTCCTGGGTCTCAAAGCGCAGGCCGAATTCGACTGAGGGATCGACGAAGGTGCGCAGGGCCTCGAAGGGGATGATCAGCCGTTCGGGGGAATTGCCGAAATTCAGCGTGATTTCAAAGCCATCATCCTTGACGATGAGGTTTTCATACCAGTTCTGTATGACAATGGTCATCTCGGACGGGTAGCGTTCGCGCAACCAATCGGAAAGCTCGACCCCGTCTTCGCGGGTGTCGAAAGTGATGAAGAAATGATGGGCGCTGGGCAGGCCGTTATCGGCGACCTCGCGCAGGATATCCGCGATCAGCCCCTGCATCGCGCGATGCATCATTCCGCCGTAATCAATTGCGCGAGTCATGCTTCCCTCTCAATTCATTGCGGCCAGCATAGGGATCTGAGCAAAGGAAGGAAGGGGGAAAGTCAGGCACCGGCGATGGGGGAAAGTGCAGGATTCTGTTGCAAGGCTCCTGCGGGCCCCGCCTTACGCGGCTAAGCGCAAGGAGTTAGGTTTCGGTTACCCGAGCTGCTTACGCAGCCAGAGCGACCGGAGCACGGT
>JBKEBH010000293.1:0-2455 GCA_047973065.1 Paracoccus sp. (in: a-proteobacteria)
ACCAATACCTGAAGCAGCTCGATATCGGTTATTATTTCTACAGCGGCAGCTACACGGAAGAAATCCTTCAGGTTCTGACTCCGCACGAAAAGACGATCCTCCACATCCCGAACGTCAATTCCCGCGAAAGCACCAAGGACAAGATCCGCGAAGTCGAACACATCATCGAAGAACTCGGCGAATGGCAGGGAAGCGATGCGAAGACTGGTTTCCAGCACGTAAAATCGAAAGACGGCACGATCCTGAAAATTGCCGATTTGGTGGACGACGACCCCACAAAACGCGACAAGGTGCTCGCCTCGCTGCGGGACCCCGCGCAAAAGGACAACCCGGATCATGTGGACATCATCATCGCGCTGGGCATGGCCAAGGAGGGCTTCGACTGGATCTGGTGCGAACACGCGCTGACGGTCGGCTACCGCTCCAGCCTCACCGAAATTGTCCAAATCATCGGCCGCGCCACACGCGACGCTCCCGGCAAGACGCAGGCGCGCTTCACCAACCTCATCGCAGAACCCGACGCCACGGAAGAAACGGTAACCGAAGCCGTAAACGACACGCTCAAAGCCATCGCCGCAAGCCTGCTCATGGAGCAGGTGCTGGCTCCCCGCTTCGAATTCAAACCCAAACATCCGAACATGGCGGCGACACCGGGCTTCGATTACGGCCCGGACGGCTACGATCCGAATAAAACAAATGTCGGCGTGAATCCGGAAACCGGCCAAATCCAGCTCGAAAGCAACGGGCTTGCCGAGCCGAAAAGCGAAGAGGCCACCCGCATCTGCCAGGAAGATCTGACCGAGCTGATAACCGCTTTCGTGCAGGACAAACAAACCGTGGAGAAGGGACTTTTCGAAGATGAACTCGTTCCCGAAGAGCTGACGCAGGTGCGCATGGGAAAAATCGTCATGGAAAAATTTCCCGGCCTGGACGAGGAGGATCAGGAAACAGTGCGGCAACACGCAATCGCCGCCCTCAATCTTGTGCAACAGGCAAAAAAGGAACTGACTGGCGGCGGCGAAGAAGCCAAAAACACGTCACTCATCGATGGCGTGAGACGCTTTGCTTTGTCCGTGAAGGAACTGGACATCGACCTGATCGACCGCATCAACCCCTTCGGCGAAGCCTATGCAGTCCTTGCCAAGGCCATGACAGAACAACGCCTGAAACAAGTGGCCGCTGTGATCGCCGGCAAGCGTGTGAGTATGACCATCGAAGAAGCGCGCGATCTGGCCAGGCGGGCACTCCGCTTCAAACAGGAGAAAAACCGCCTTCCCTCGTTGACAGCCGGCGATCCCTGGGAAAAACGAATGGCTGAAGGTGTGGCCTACCTGCAACGAAAAGCAAAGGAGGAACAAAATGGCTAAGAAGATCACCAGTGACGACATAGATTTGCTGGACGAGCTTGGCGTCGAAGCGAAGCGCTCCAGGACAGATGGCCTGTCCGCACGCGAACAGCGCATCATGACCGGTTTTGAAGAAATCGATCGCTTTGTCACAAAACATGGACGACTCCCGGAACACGGGGAAAAACGCGACATCTTCGAACGCCTCTACGCGACCAGACTGGATGCCATCCGGCGTTCGAAGGAGTGCCGGGACATTCTGAAAACCAGCAGCCTGCCGAAACGGCTCATCGAAGATTTCGCCACGACCTCAAGTGATTCAAAAAGTGAATCAACCGATGCGGAACTACTGGCCTCGCTGGGCGTGGAAGTCGCTCCAGCCGAAGATATCACCCGACTCGTGCACGTCCGCCCGCACGAGGAAATCAAAGCTGCGGAAGAAGTTGCCCAACGCAACCCCTGCCGCGACTTCGACCGGTTTCGACCAATCTTCGGGCAAACGAAACATGATCTGGAGACCGGAAATCGACAAACCCTAAAATACCAGAACAACGCCGAGGTAAGGACGGGCGGACTGTTTATCCTCGATGGACAAATGGTCATCGTTGCGGAGATGGGCGACGAGTTTGTCAGTGACTACGGACGCCCCGATCGCCGCTTGAGGGTGGTCTATGACAACGGCACCGAAAGCGATCTACTACTGCGCTCTCTCCAACGCGCATTGAACAAAGACAAAGCCAGCCGTCGAATCACCAATCCCGATCCCGGCCCGCTTTTTTCCGGTAAACAGGAAGCAAACGATCTGCCCTCCGGCTCTGTCTATGTGCTGCGAAGCAAATCGGAACATCCGTTTGTCGCGCAAAACCGCTCGGTGCTGCATAAAATTGGAGTCACCGCCGGTGATGTCAAAGCGCGAATTGCCAACGCGAAAAAGGACCCGACCTACCTGCTGGCGGACGTGGAAATCCTCGCCACGTTCAAGCTGGCAAACATCGACCGGAAGAAACTTGAAGCACTGCTGCACAAGTTCTTTGGAAAGGCGCGGCTGGACCTCGAGTTGAAGGATCGCTTCGACTTCGATGTCGCACCGAAAGAATGGTTTCTCGTGC
>JBKEBH010000210.1:0-2416 GCA_047973065.1 Paracoccus sp. (in: a-proteobacteria)
ACAACCGATTTTGCAGAGCGTGACAACCATTTCTGCAGCGGACACATTTTCTGAAACGGGGTCTTAAAGGGGCCATTACAGCCCCCTTTATCACAGCTTCTCCAGCTCGCTGCGCGGGTCATGCAGCGGACAGTCATCGACCACCCAGCCGGGCCAGAGCGGATTGCGGCAGTACTCGCCGTCCGCCTGCTGACAGGTGCAGCCTGCGGCGACGGCCTCGGCGGTTCCGGGTGATCGTATAGGTCCTTTTCGTCTTGTCCTGCTCGGGGCTGACCGGAGGCACCAGGGCGTTGATCAGCAGCGATCCGACCAGACTGACCCCGGCCGATATCAGGCCACTGGCAAGGCCGGTCGAGATGCCGACAGCACCGGCCAGAGGTCCGGCAAACGTGAACGCCGCCCAGGCAGCAGCCACCGCCACCACCACCGACAGGACCGAGCGCAGCGCACCTTTCCCCGGAACCACCCGGATGGAATCGCTGCAGCTCATGGGCGTAGCCCTTGGACCGGAAATACTCGATCGCCTCACGATGCGGCAGCGGCTCCAGATCGAACTTCGGCATGATCAAGCCCGGATTTCGGCGCCGACTTCGCCAGCCAGCCGGGCGGCAAAGGTCGAGCGGGTCAGGAGATCCCGAATGGCTGCCGGGTCGGAACTGGCAAAGACCTCGAGAATATCGCGGACCTCGTCCATGTCGGCGGCGCGGCGGATCGCCTCGATCAGCGCACCGAGATCGGCCCTGACCGCGCGCTGCATCTCCCCGCCGTCGATGAGCTCATCGATCAGAGCATCGATACTGTCGCGGGCAGTCTCCATCATCGATGCAGCATTTCTCTCGTCCTCGTCCTCGGGTGCGGGCAGATCCTGCGGCGGCACGGGTGGTGGCGGCGGTTTCGGTGCCTCAAGTACCTCCTCGTCATCATCCGGCCGGCTGATACTGAACGCCCGATAGACATCGGCCGTGGCAATGCGAATGCCGAGGGACGGCGCCTTCTCTGCCAGCTTCAGAAGCAGTTCCGGATCGACATCCTCTTTCGGGGCGAAGCGGATATTCGGCAAGGGGATGCGCGCGTCTGCCGGAAAACGCAGATGCCGCAATGGGCCGGCAACGTCGCGCTGCAACGTCGCGGCCAGCTGTTCGGCGTCGGCATCGCGAATGTCGTCGCGCACGTTTTCATGAATTTTTCCGACCGCATGCCCGCCGGCAATCGCATCCGTAGTGGCGACCTGTCCAAGAACACCTTTGGAGATCTGCTCATCCCACCACCGCGCCGTTCCCTCGTACAGATTCACAGTGCCGGAGGAGGCACCGTTGATAACCTCGATCTCCATGCTTTTGGGGATGATCGCCGCCATGTCGACGCCGATCTGGCGCACGGCCCTCAGCAGAGTCAGCCGGTCTGGCTGAGTGGCCGTGCTCTCATATTTTCCGAGCCGAAGTGGATGCCCATAAGCTTCGAGAAAGATGGACCAGTCCTTCACCGTGAAGTTCTTGAACATATAGCCCCAGGCAACGAGCCGGGCGAGACCGCCGCGGATCGGCAGGCCGGATTTGGTCTTGGCGAGATGGATGATAAAAGTATTCGCCCGCAGGGTCTGGGGGCCAGAATTGTCCCTCAGGTAAGCGCCCATAGCGTCTGCCAATTCGATTAGGTGTTCGGTGTAACTGCTCATGCACTCAACTAGCCACTACCAGCTTCTATTGTCAAGCCTGTAGTGGCTAGTTATTGCCAAATTAGCTTAAAGTGGCTAATTGGCGATATGGACATGGTTATCGACGCCATAGATCGCGCCCTGAAGCAAAAAGGGCTATCCGACGCGGCTGCTTCGAAGCTTGCCGTCGGGCATCCTTCACTAATCAAAAATCTCCGAATGCCTCGTGAAGGGGACAAGCGCTATAACTGGACCGCCCTAGAGAAGTTGGCCGAGGCGCTGGATTTGGAGTTGTACTTTGGCCCGCACCGCGACGTCTCTCCGGTTGCCACCACTGAGTTCGCTGGTGACGAATTCGCGGCAGTCCCGCGTTATGATGTAGAATTTTCTGCAGGCCCGGGTCTTGAGAACGTCGAAGACATGCCCACCGGCGCAATCGCGTTCCGCCGCGATTGGCTGGACCGCAAGAAAATCAGTCCGGGCCATTCGATGGTGGTCAGCGTCAAGGGCGACAGCATGGTGCCGACGCTTCATGATGGCGACCTCGTCCTGGTCGACCGTCGCCGGACCACTCCACGCGGGCGCCGGATCTACGCCCTGATCGGCCCCGACGGCGAGGCCCGCGTCAAGCGCGTCGAGCGCTTGCCAAACACGCTGCTGCTGCAATCAGATAACGAGCAGATCCCTACAGAGCTGATCCCCGAGGCCGAAGCCGACCGCATTCAGATCCTCGGAGAGGTGGTCTGGTGGGGACATACTGTG
>JBKEBH010000222.1:0-2626 GCA_047973065.1 Paracoccus sp. (in: a-proteobacteria)
TCGGCAAGCAGACCGCCTATCTGTCCGGCCATGACGAGGTGCATTCCCTCTCGGCCCGCTACAAGGATGCCGATGTCCGCTTCTGGATGGGCTTTGGCGCCCATTACATCAATGTCTTCACCGTGCTGCAATCGCTTGGCCTGCTGTCCGAACAGCCGGTCCAGACCGCCGAGGGCCAGGAGGTCGTGCCGCTGAAAGTCGTCAAGGCGGTGCTGCCCGATCCGGCCAGCCTCGCCCCCGATTACACCGGCAAGACCTGCATCGGCGATCTGGTCAAGGGCAAGCGCGGCGGCAAGGAAGGCGAGGTCTTCATCTATAACGTCGCCGATCACAAGGACGCCTATAACGAAGTCGGAAGCCAGGGCATCAGCTTCACCGCCGGTGTGCCGCCGGTCGCCGCCGCGATCCTGATCGCGCGCGGCATCTGGGACGTCAAACGCATGGTCAATGTCGAGGACCTGCCGGCCCGCCCCTTCCTTGAGCTTCTGGGCGAAATGGGCCTGCCGACCCGGGTTATCGACGCGACCGGCGATCACCCGATCTGAGCCTTCAGGTCAGGGATCATGCGCGCCGGCCACACTCTGACGATATTGTGACCGATGCGGCGCTGTCAGCGGTGGCAAGGCCCCGATCCGGGGCCTTCGTCATAAAGGCGAGGGTCACGCAGAGCCGATATTCGCCATCGGCCAAAGCTTATCGACGGATTCAGGCAATAAAATCAGCAAAGTAATCTATCACGCCGGATCGGATCGAGGCCGGTCGCCCCGTCGGAATTCTCACCGGATCCGGTACTGATATCCGATGGTTCAATTACAGTTCATAAAACTAAATCTTTTATTTTATATGATTTTCGACTATCTGGCCAAACCTCGCGATAGACAGCACATGCCCGACCGCGTAATGAAATGGGATTCGACAAGGACGCCGGATGGAAACGAGAACGGCAAAATATTCGATTGGCCAGGTCGTCAGACACCGCTCGCACCCCTTTCGTGGTGTGGTCTTCGACATTGATCCTGAATTCTCCAATTCGGAAGAATGGTATGAATCGATCCCTGAGGAGAGCCGGCCGAACCGCGACCAGCCCTTCTACCATCTCTATGCCGAAGCCGAGACGACCTATTACGTCGCCTATGTCTCCGAACAGAACCTGGTTCCCGACAGCTCGGGCGAACCGGTGGAGCACCCGGAGCTGACCGGGCTCTTCGGTGAGTTCCGCGACGGTTACTATCCGCTTCAGGCGGCGCTGAACTGATCCGCATCTCCGGTCTGCGCGCATGAATGACAGGGCCCTCAGCTCGGTCCGTGATCTGATGGATGCCGGGCTTGCCAATCCCGGCGACGCCGATGATCTGGAAACCGTTGCCCGGGAGTTCCGCATCCGTATCACCCCGGCCATGCAAGGCCGCTCGCCGGGGATTGCCGCGCAATTCGTTCCTGACCGGCGCGAGCTGACCATCCGTCCCGAGGAAATGGCCGATCCGATCGGCGATCAGGTTCATAGCCCGGTGCCGGGTCTGACCCATCGCTATCCCGACCGGGCGATCCTGCACATCACCCAGACCTGCGATGTCTATTGCCGCTTCTGCTTTCGCCGCGAAGCGGTCGGTTCCGCCGGTGTGCTGCCCCCGGACCGGCTGGAGGTAGCGCTTGCCCATATCGCCGCCACCCCTGCCCTGCGCGAGATCATCCTGACCGGGGGCGATCCGATGACGCTGGCGCCGCGCCGACTGGGCGAGGTTCTGGACCGGCTCGACGCGATTCCGCATCTGGAGATCATCCGCCTGCACAGCCGGGTGCCGGTTGTCGCCCCGGACCGTATCGCCAGGCTGGCCCCGGTCCTGCGGGGGCGCCGGGTCGCGGTCTATACCGTCATCCATACCAACCACCCCGATGAGCTGACCGCCCCAGCCCGAACTGCGATCCGGGCGCTTGCCGATGCCGGGGTCGCGCTGCTGTCGCAATCGGTGCTGCTGCGCGGGGTCAATGACGATGCGGATACGCTCGCCCGGCTGTTTCGCGGCCTGACCGCGCTGCGGGTCACGCCCTATTATCTGCATCATTGCGATCTGGCCCGGGGCACCAGCCATTTCCGCACCCGGATCGAGGACGGGCTGGCGATCATGGTGGCGCTGCGCGGGCATCTGTCAGGGGTTGCGCTGCCCCGCTATGTGCTCGACCTGCCGGGCGGGTTCGGCAAGGTCGCGCTCGATTCGGATGCCGTCCGGCGCAGCGGTCCCGGACGCTGGCAGATCCGCGACTGGCAGGGCCAGCTGCACGATTATGCCGACCCCGAACCCTGATCCGGCCAACATGGCCATCACGGGCCAACACGATCACGTCAGAATGCCCCGGGAGGGAGCCAACCTGATACCGAACTCTCTCCGTGTGAAGCAGCGGAGTGGCAGGCGCTCAAGCGAACTGCCGCGCAATCATTTTTCGAAGGCCTTCGCGCGTCGTCAGCTCTGGAAGGGTATCGCTGCGCCGCCATCGCGGGTTCCGGCGGGATTGGACTTGTCTCGGAAAAGTGCCGGTTTCTTTGCTCTTTCATGCGGCCTTTTTCTCGAAGGCCACGGGGCTTTTCCCGGCAAGGGCTGAATGCCGCCGTCTGGGATTGTAGAAGCCG
>JBKEBH010000299.1:0-2473 GCA_047973065.1 Paracoccus sp. (in: a-proteobacteria)
TTATTACGGCACCTGCTGAGAGCCGCTTATGCCAACGGGTCTGCCACCGAGTAGTGCAGGATCACGGGAATCACCGCTGCCTTCAGGCTGGCAGCCCCTTCGACAGGCAGATCGACCGGGCGCGGCGCCTCGGCTTCGATCCAGTCGCAGAGCCCGCCCAGCGTCCGGTCGGCGGCGATTGCAGCGCCGATGCTGGCGCAGAGGGTGTCGAAGGCGGCTTCACGGTCCGCGCCTTGAACGACCGCCTCAATCTCGGCGCGGTGCTGATAGTGGTACGTGAGCGGCGAAAGCGTGACCTCGGGTTCGCCCGGTTCGCCGTCGCGCAGGATCAGGAGGCCGTCGGGCGGCACGCGTTCGGGTAGGACGTCGCCACGTAGGGCTGTGGCAGGAAGCGTGGACAGGCGCTCGTGCAGAGCGGTCAGGACGGTCTCGCGAGAGGTGGTCATTCTCTTCAAGGTCTCTGTAGATGACTTTCGCGGCGCTGGAGGTAGAACGCGAGTGGAGGATTGATCGAAGATGGATCTGCGTGGATAGTCTGAGCCATCTAGCCGAAGTGTCTATACCTGAAGACAAAATGTCGAATAATGAACATCACGATGAAGTAGCGGACGCTGACGACGGCAGTCATTCGACTAAAGCCTGCGTCGAATGCGCTGAAATGATTAGCCGCGATGCCAAGAAATGTCGGCACTGCGGCGCCTATCAGCGTCGCTCAGCGCGCTGGGTCGGCCCTCTGGTAACGGTCCTTTCTCTCCTGATAGCGATAATTTCCCTTGCAGTTTCCAGTCGAGAACAAGTCTACGATCTCATCTACCCAAGAACTCCGCTCTTCGCGGCTCTCGAAGAATCTGAGGCGGCAACAGCGCGGCTTATCGTTCACAATGAGAGCGACGACAGCGTAGTTGTCGAAAATATGATGTGCTTTCTGAAGTTGACTACAGAGAGCGATGACAATCGCTACGTCGACAGCTTTTGGATGTTTGATCCCTCCAGCATTGTGCCTCCTGGCTCGGTTTTTGAAGCTGACGTTCAGTGGATGGTATCTGCTGTGAACGAGCTCGAGCTCGACCGCCGCGCTAATGCTTCGATTCCATTCGATTATGTGGAAAGGCGAAGGTGGTCGAGCAGCTGTGGGTGCGATCCCGATCGAGACATGGATGAGACAGTTCTGGTGCCAGTCACCGTTTGTCGAGTCTATTTTCGGTCATCCAGAAGAGCCGAAAATCATTACGATTTTCGAGCGGGCCTCTATCTCGGCAATCTGGAGGACATCCGAAGAGAGGAACTTGGCCTTGAACCAATCCAAGCCGGATTCACTATCCAGGGCCCACTGGAAGTAAGTGAAGAAGGCCCTCCCTAGTCAAGCTCTTGGAAAAAATGCATTTCACAATTGAATGCGCTCATCGACCCAATTCGCCACGATCCTCCCGGGCACCGCATCCGCCGCCCGCTCGGCCTCCCGGGCCAGATCCAGCCGCTTCGGCAGCCTGACCTGCGGCACCAGCAGGAAGATCGGCACCGTGGTACGCCCGCGCCCGGTCTTGGATCTGGACGCCACAGCGCGGCCTTTCGTGTTCAGCCGCCCCTCGGCCACCAGCAGGCTCGGCCCGCGCCTGCGATAGACGAAGCGTAGACGCAGCCCGGTGCGACGTTCCCATTCGCCCGGGGTGATACGCCCGCCGCGCAGGGATTTTCCGGCGGCCTCGGTCGGGATGGCCAGCCAGAACCCATCGCGTGACCGGATCAGCGGCCCGGCATTATGGGCGCCGACGATCACCGGCGCCTTTGACCAGACCAGCGCGGTGGCGTTCAGGCTCTCGCCCGCCTTCGGATAGTTGGCGTTGCGGATCGAATTCGCTAGCCTGCGACCCAACCCGGCCCCGGTGATCTGCCCGCGCCATGCGGTCTTGAGGCCCGCGCCTGCCTCGCGCATGGCACCGGTCACGGCTTTTTCGCCCGCCCTGATCTCGGCCTGCATCATCGCGACGAGATCGGGATCGATATTTAGCTTCAGCCTCATGCAGGGACCAGTTCCACGGTCCAGATCAGCTGGTCGCGGTCGCGGATCGGCTCACCCTGAATGGCGAAGCTGTCCGCGCCGATGACGATCAGATCGCCGGGCCGGGGGTCGGGGAGATCGCTGATCCGGATATCCGCCGTAAGGGTCTCCGACAGGATGCGCGCGGATCCGAATTCGGTGATCCGGTCCGGCGCGCGGCGGATCAGACGGATCGGGCGTTCCTCCGATGTGCCACCCGCGATCCAGACGGCGGCGATGCCCATGTCCGGATGGCCGAAGATGCGGTCCAAGGCCGTTGCGAAAGCGTTCATCGCGTTGCCTGTCAGTTCGAACTGTGCAGCCGGATCGCCAGCCGGGGCCGCTTGTTGACCGGCAGGATCGAGGCCTCGGTCATCAGGTCGATCCAGCGGCCCTTGGGGTCGAGATGCTGGCGGGCATAGAGCGGCAGACCGA
>JBKEBH010000248.1:0-12213 GCA_047973065.1 Paracoccus sp. (in: a-proteobacteria)
GTCGATTTCGGCGATTGGGCCACTGTCGATCTGAGCGAGCTGGACGTGGTCTGGCTGCGTCAGGATCCGCCTTTCGACATGGGCTATGTGACCTCGACCCATCTGCTCGACCGGATCGGGGGCAACACCCTGGTGGTCAATGACCCGTTCTGGGTGCGCAATTGCCCCGAAAAGCTCATGGTGCTGGATTTCCCCGACCTGACCCCGCAAACCCTGATCACCTGCGACATTGCCGAGATCCGGGCCTTCCGCGAGGAGCATGGCGATATCATCGTCAAGCCGCTTTACGGCAATGGCGGGGCCGGGGTTTTCCATCTGCGGCCTGAGGATCCGAACCTGTCCTCGCTGATGGAGCTCTTTGCCGGCATCAACCGCGAGCCGGTGATTGCGCAGCGTTACCTGCCGGCGGTGACCCAGGGCGACAAGCGGATCATTCTGGTCGATGGCGATCCCATCGGGGCGATCAACCGGGTGCCGGCCGCTGGGGAGGCGCGCTCGAACATGCATGTCGGCGGGCGGCCCGAAAAGACCGAGCTGACCGCGCGAGAGCAGGAAATCTGCGCCGCCATTGGCCCGGTTCTGCGGGAAAAAGGGCTGTTGTTCACCGGCATCGACGTGATCGACGGCTGGTTGACCGAGATCAATGTGACCTCGCCGACCGGCCTGCAGGAGCTGGAGCGTTTCGATGGCACCAATGGCGCCGCCCTGATCTGGGATGCGATCGAGCGCAAGCTTGCCCGCGCCTGATTGCCGGTCTAGCCGCCATTGATGAAGGGCAGGCGGAAGCTGATCGCTTCGGCGATGTGATCGCGGCTGACCCTGATGCTGCCTTCCAGATCGGCGATGGAGCGGGCGGTGCGCAGGATCCGGTGATAGCCGCGCGCGGTCAGGCCCAGCCGTTCCGCGGCGCTCAGAATCAGGGCCTGCCCCTCACCATCGGGCGCGGCGATCCGTTCCAGCAGGGCCGGCGAGGCTTCGGCATTGCAGCGCAGCGCCTCTGCTCCCAGATCGGCGAAGCGGCGGGCCTGACGGCTTCGTGCATCGGCAACTCGCAGGGCGATATCGGCCGAGCTGTCGCCGGAGGCCGGCAGATTCAGCTCGTCCAGCCCAAGCGGCGGCACCTCGATGCGCAGATCGAATCGATCCATCAGCGGACCGGAGATGCGGCCAAGGTAATCCTCGCCGCAGATCGGTGCGCGCGAACAGGCGCGGGCGGCATCGGCCAGATGGCCGCAGCGGCAGGGGTTGGCAGCGGCGACCAGCAGGAAGCGGCAGGGATAGCGGATATGGGCATTGGCGCGGGCAACGACGACCTCGCCGGTTTCCAGCGGCTGGCGCAGCGTGTCGAGCACCTGGCGCGAGAATTCGGGAAACTCGTCGAGAAACAGCACGCCATTATGGGCGAGGCTGATCTCGCCCGGTTTCGCGCCGCGCCCGCCGCCGACAATCGCCGCCATCGAGGCCGTATGATGGGGATCGCGAAACGGCGCCTGCCGGGGAATGCCACCATCTTTCAGCAGTCCCGCCAGCGAATGGATCATGGCGGTTTCCAGGGCCTCGACCGGGCTCAGGGGCGGCAGAAGCGAGGGCAGGCGGGCGGCAAGCATGGATTTACCGGCGCCGGGCGGGCCGACCATCAACAGGTGATGGCGCCCGGCTGCGGCGATTTCCAGGGCGCGTTTGGCGCGTTCCTGCCCCTTGACGTCGCGCAGGTCGTTCTGATGCGGGGGCAGCCCGATTTCGCCGGGGCTGGCGGGCGGCAGAGGTGCCCGATCGCTCAGATGGTCGATGACCTCGCGCAGATGGGCTGCGGCGAAGACCGTTGTGGCCCCGACCCAGGCCGCTTCGGCGCCGCAGGCCGCCGGGCAGATCAGCGTGCAATCGTTGGCGCCGGCAGTCATCGCTGCGGGCAGCGCGCCGGTGACCTGGACCAGACGGCCATCGAGTGCCAGCTCGCCGAGTGAGATCACCTCGGACAGGGATTCGGCGGGCAGGATTTCCAGCGCGGCCAGCACCGAGAGCGCAATCGGCAGATCGAAATGCGAGCCCTCTTTCGGCAGATCCGCGGGCGACAGATTCACCGTGATCTTGCGTGAGGGCAGGGCGATGGACAGGGCATGAAAGGCGGCCCGCACCCGTTCGCGGGCTTCGGAGACCGCCTTGTCGGGCAGGCCGACAATGGCGAATGACGGCAGTCCTGCCGCGGCCGAGGCCTGAACCTCGACCCGCCGACCCTCGACCCCTTCGAAGGCGACCGTATAGGCGATTGCGACCATGACCCACCCTTTTTACAGGCGAGATTAGCGGCGGATTGCTTAACAGAGGGTTAAAACACCACGGCGCTGCCAGTTTCCTTGCCGTATGCGCCCATGTCGCCTATCTCCGATCAGGTAGCATTGAGGGAGGCGCCGATGCATGGCAGCCGTATTCTTTTGGTCATTGGCGGCGGAATCGCGGCCTATAAATCCCTGACCCTGATCCGCGATCTTCAGCGCGAAGGCTGTCAGGTCGTGCCGGTTCTGACCCGGGGGGCGGAACAATTCGTGACGCCGCTTTCGGTTTCGGCGCTGGCTGGGCATCAGGTCCATCGCGACCTGTTTGATCTGACCCGGGAGGCCGAGATGGGGCATATCCAGCTGTCGCGCGCGGCCGATCTGGTGGTGGTGGCACCGGCCACCGCCAATCTGATCGCCAAGATGGCGGGCGGGCATGCCGACGATCTGGCCTCCACCCTGCTGATGGCCACCGACAAGCGGGTGCTGATCGCGCCGGCGATGAATTTGCGGATGTGGAACCACCCGGCGACGCAGCGCAATATGGCGACGCTGCGCGGCGACGGGGTGCTGAGCGTCGGCCCCGATGACGGCGATATGGCCTGCGGCGAATACGGGCCGGGCCGGATGTCCGAACCCGAGGCCATCGTTGTCGCGATCCGCGCGGCGCTGGAGGCGCGCCCGGCGCCGCTGCGTCTGGGCGCTGGCCCCTTGCGGCTTGGCCCGGAACTGGCGGTCGGGCCGCTGAACGGGCGTCATGTCATCGTGACCTCGGGTCCGACGCAGGAGCCGATCGACCCGGTGCGCTTCATCTCGAACCGCTCATCGGGGGCGCAGGGGACGGCGATTGCCACGGCCCTGCGCGATCTTGGGGCGCGGATCAGCTTTGTCACCGGCCCGGCTTCCGTGCCGCCGCCTGACGGGGTCGAGGTGATCCGGGTCGATACCGCCGATGAGATGCGGGCCGCGGTCGAGACCGCCCTGCCAGCCGATGCGGCAGTCATGACCGCGGCGGTGGCTGACTGGAAGGTCAGCAATGCCGGGGATCGCAAGATGAAGAAGGACGGATCGGGCCAGATGCCGGCGCTGGAATTTGCCGAAAATCCCGATATTCTCGCCTGGATCAGTCAGCTGGACGGCAATCGGCCGAAGCTGGTTGTGGGTTTCGCGGCCGAAACCGATGATGTGGTCGAAAATGCCACCGCCAAGCGGGCGCGCAAGCGCTGCGACTGGATCGTCGCCAATGATGTTTCGGCCGGAACCGGCACGTTCGGCGGCGAGGAAAACACCGTGACGCTGATTTCCGCCGGTGGGATCGACAACTGGCCGCGCATGAGTAAGGCCGGGGTTGCGCGCAGACTCGCCCAGAAGATCGCGACGGCGCTGGCATGAGAACCTATCTCGACTGGAACGCAACCACGCCGCTCCGCCCCGAAGTGAAGGCGGCGATGGTCGAGGCGATGGAAATTTCGGGCAATCCGTCCTCGGTTCATTCCGAAGGCCGCGCGGCCAGGATGGCGATGGAGCGCGCCCGCGAGGATCTGGCCGGCGCGCTTGGGGCCGAGGGGGCGGATGTGATCTTTACCTCCAGCGCAACGGAAGCGGCGGCGATGGTGCTGGCCGGGCATGAGGTCCATTGCGCCCCGGTCGAGCATAGTGCCGTCAAGGCCTGGTGCGAGGCCGATCTGGCGGTGGACGGCAAGGGGATCGTCACGGTTCCCGATCCGGCGCGGGCGAGCTTGCAGCTGGCCAATAATGAAACCGGCGTCATCCAGACCCTGCCCGAGGGGCTGGCCTCGTCCGATCTGACCCAGGGTTTCGGCAAGATCCCCTTTGCCTTCAACTGGCTGGGCGTCACGGCGGGCTTTGTCAGCGCCCATAAGCTGGGCGGGCCCAAGGGCATCGGTGCGCTGATCCTTCGGAAGGGCACCGAGATCGAGGCCCGGATGCGCGGCGGTGGCCAGGAACAGGGCCGGCGCGGCGGGACCGAAAACCTGATCGGCATCATGGGCTTTGCCGCAGCCGCGAAGGCGGCGCAGCGTGATCTGGAGGCGGGGCTTTGGGATGAGGTCGCGGCCCGGCGCGATATGCTGGAGGCCCGGCTGCTGGCGGCTGCCCCCGAAGCCGTGATTGCTGGAAAGGATGCGCGGCGCTTGCCGAATACAACCTGCATCCTTACATCGGGATGGAAGGGTGAAACGCAGGTCATGCAGATGGATCTGGCGGGCTTCGCCATCTCTGCCGGTTCGGCCTGTTCTTCAGGCAAGATCCGGGCCAGCGGCACCCTTCAGGCCATGGGTTTTAACGATGCGATGGCGCAATCGGCGATCCGCATTTCGATAAGCCCGGCTTTGGGCGGCGATCAGATGAACCGATTTGCGGATGCGTGGGAAAACGCGTATGCACGCTGGCGCAGCAGGAATGGTTGAGTGAAAAACTCAGCCCCTCGGAAGGTGGAAAGAATGACGGCGACGAACGATCTTGATGTGCGTGAAGGTGTGGACCGCGAGACGGTCGAGACCGTCGCGAACATGGGCAGCTATAAATATGGCTGGGAAACCGAGATCGAGATGGACTATGCCCCAAAGGGCGTCAATGAGGACATCGTCCGCCTGATCTCGCAAAAGAACGAAGAGCCGGAATGGATGACCGAATGGCGGCTCAAGGCATTCCGGCGCTGGCAGGATATGGTCCTGCCCGAATGGGCGATGCTGGACATCCCGGAAATCGACTATCAGGACCAGTATTACTATGCCCGCCCGAAAAGCATGGCGGTCAAGCCGAAATCGCTGGACGAGGTCGATCCCAAGCTGCTGGCCACCTATGAAAAGCTGGGGATTCCGCTGAAGGAACAGATGATCCTTGCCGGTGTCGAAGGGGCGGGCGAGATGCCGGCCGAAGGGCGCAAGGTCGCGGTCGATGCGGTCTTCGATTCGGTCTCCGTCGGCACCACCTTCAAGGACGAGCTGGCGAAAGCCGGCGTGATCTTCTGTCCGATTTCCGAAGCCATCCGGGATTATCCCGAACTGGTGCAGAAATATCTGGGCTCAGTCGTGCCGCAGGGCGACAATTTCTTCTCGGCGCTGAATTCGGCGGTCTTCTCGGATGGCAGCTTCGTCTATATCCCGCCGGGCGTGCGCTGCCCGATGGAACTGTCCACCTATTTCCGCATCAATGCCGAAAATACCGGCCAGTTCGAACGGACGCTTATCATTGCCGAGAAAGGGTCTTACGTCAGCTATCTCGAAGGCTGCACCGCGCCCAAACGCGACGTGGCCCAGCTTCATGCCGCGGTCGTGGAAATCGTCATTCTCGAAGATGCCGAGGTGAAATATTCCACCGTCCAGAACTGGTTCCCCGGCGATGAAGAGGGCAAGGGAGGCATCTATAACTTCGTGACCAAGCGCGCCGATTGCCGAGAGGACCGCGCCAAGGTGATGTGGACCCAGGTCGAGACCGGCTCGTCGATCACCTGGAAATATCCGTCCTGTATCCTGCGCGGCGATGACAGCCAGGGCGAGTTCTATTCGATCGCCATTACCAATAATTACCAGCAGGCCGATACCGGCACCAAGATGATCCATCTTGGCAAGAATACCCGCTCGCGCATTGTTTCCAAAGGAATTTCCGCCGGGCATGCGCAGAATACCTATCGCGGCAAGGTCGCCATGCATCCCAAGGCGACCAACAGCCGCAACTATACCCAATGCGACAGCCTGCTGATCGGCGATCAATGCGGTGCCCATACCGTGCCCTATATCGAGGTGAAGAACGCCAGCAGCCGGGTCGAGCATGAGGCGACGACCTCGAAGGTCGATGACGATCAGCTCTTCTATTGCCGCCAGCGCGGCATGGACGAGGAAGAGGCCGTGGCGCTGGTGGTCAACGGCTTCTGCCGCGACGTGCTGCAGGCCCTGCCGATGGAATTTGCCATGGAGGCGCAGTCGCTGGTGGCGATTTCGCTTGAGGGGTCGGTGGGGTGAGATTGATTGAGGGCATGCATCTGGGCGCTCTGATCCTGACCGAAGATGCTCATGTGCTGCGCGGCGCGATGATTGGCGGCGATCTGGCCGTCAGGGGCGATATTCGCGTCATCGTCGATGGTATGATCGGCGGTCGGTTGATTGCAGATGGTGCCCAGGTGACGCTGAACGGCATGGCCAGTGCCGTTTCTGAGATTAACGGCGGACGGATCGCCGGAACTGGAATACGCGGCTGAGGCGGCGGCGAGATAGAACGGGAAGACAGATGCTGAAAATCAATAACTTGCATGCGAAACTTGAGGAAGAAGGCAAGGAAATCCTCAAAGGGGTGACGCTGGAAGTTCCGGCCGGTGAAGTGCATGCCATCATGGGGCCGAACGGCTCGGGCAAATCGACGACCTCCTATGTGCTCTCGGGCCGTGACGGCTACGAAGTCACCGAAGGCAGCGCGACGCTGGACGGCGAGGATCTGCTGGAGATGGAGCCCGAGGAACGCGCGAGCGCCGGCCTGTTTCTGGCTTTCCAGTATCCGGTCGAAATCCCCGGCGTCGGCAATATGACCTTCCTGCGCACCGCCGTGAACGCGCAGCGCAAGGCGCGCGGCGAGGATGAACTTTCCGCCGCCGAATTTCTTAAGATCGTGCGCAAGAAGGCCAAGGCCCTCGATATCGATGCCGAGATGCTCAAGCGTCCGGTCAATGTCGGCTTCTCGGGCGGCGAAAAGAAGCGCAACGAGATCCTGCAGATGGCCATGCTGGAGCCGAAGATGTGCATTCTCGATGAGACCGATTCCGGTCTCGATGTCGATGCGATGCGGCTGGTCGCGCAGGGCGTGAACGCGCTGCGCAGCCCCGAGCGCGGCTTTCTGGTGATCACCCATTACCAGCGGCTGCTCGATCACATCAAACCTGATGTGGTGCATATCATGGCCGATGGCCGGATCATCAAGACCGGCGGGCCGGAACTGGCGCTGGAAGTCGAAAAGAATGGTTACGCCGATATTCTGGCGGAGGCCGTGTAATGGCGGAAGCGGTTGTCCTGACCCGCGCGGCCCAGGTCGGGGATGCGCTTGACGCCCGGCTGGCGGCGATTGAGTTGCCGCAGGGAGGCTTCACCGCTGCGGCCCGCGCGGATGCCCTGGCGCGGCTGCGCGCCATGGGCCTGCCCGGCCCGCGCGACGAATATTGGCGCTTCACCGATCCGCGCCCGTTCAATGCGCCCGCACCCCAGCCGGTCCCGACCGGAGAGATTGCAGCCGATTCCCCGCTTTTCGCGGATCGTGACCGGATCCTGCTGGTCTTCGTCGATGGCCGCTTCGATGCGGTGGCCTCATCCGATCTGGCGCTGGAAGGTGCCGAAATCGACATTCTGGCGCAGGCGGATGCGCAGGCCGATCACTGGGCGGGGGATCTTTACGGCAGGCTGGAAGCGGCTGGCCAGACCCCGGTCAAACGGCCCTTTGCGGCGCTGAACACCGCAGCTGCCGCGGATGGCGTGCTGATCCGGGTGACCGGCAAGGTCGCGAAGCCGGTTCACATCCTGCACCGCCGTTCGCGTGCGGATGCCGATGCCAGCTGGCATCATGTCATCCGCATCGAAGAAGGCGCCGAGCTGACCGTTCTGGAAACCGGCCTTCTGGGCGCGCGCTCCAGCGGCGTGCTCGAGGCCGATCTGGCCCCGGGCGGTCGGCTGCATTACGTCTCGGCCAAGCGCGCGGGTCAGGACAAGCTTGGCTTTTCGGCGATCTTCGCCCGGGTCGATGCTGGCGCGGCCTTCAAGGGCTTTGCGCTGTCCGTCAATGGTGCGCTGATGCGCCATGAAGCCGTGGTCGAATTCGTCGGCGACGATGCGATTGCCCATGTCGCCGCCGCCGTGCTGGGCGATGCGGCGGGCGGGCCGTTCTATCATGACGATACGGTCTTCATCACCCATGGCGCCGAGCGCTGCGAAAGCCGACAGGTGTTCAAGAAGGTGCTCAAGAACGGTGCGATCGGGGTGTTTCAGGGCAAGATCCTTGTGAAGCCGGGCGCGCAGAAGACCGATGGCTATCAGATCAGCCAGGCGCTTCTGCTTGACGATGGCAGCCAGTTCCTTGGCAAGCCGGAACTCGAAATCTATGCCGATGACGTCAAATGCAGCCATGGCTCGACCACCGGCGCGATAGATGAGACGGCGCTGTTCTATCTGCGCTCACGGGGGGTGCCCAAGGATCGGGCCATCGTGTTGATGGTGCTGTCTTTCTTGGCCGATGCGCTGGAAGAGGTGGAAGACGATGATCTGCGCGGCGAAATCAGCGAACGTCTGGACGCATGGCTGACAAGGCACAGCTGAGGGCCGGGGTCACCCCGCGCATCTTCGCCAGCTGGCGCCGCCCGTGTCAGGTGGTGCGCGGCCTTTCTCCGATGAGTGAAGGCGCGCTCCTGGCGATCCTGATGGGGTCGATGCTGGTATTTCTGATTGCCCAGATGCCGGCCCATGCCCGGGCGGCGGCGCTCGATCCGGCGGTGCCCTTTGCCGGGCGCATGGCCGGGGCGGTCACGGCGGTGCTGCTGATCGGGCCGCTGCTGGCCTATGCGGCGGCCTCGATCCTTGAACTCGCGCTACGTCTGACCCCCTGGCGGATCGCGCCGGCCAATTCCCGGCTGGCGCTGTTCTGGGCGCTGATGGCGGTGACGCCGGCGGTGCTGCTCTCCGGTCTGGTCGAGGGGATCATCGGCCCCGGTTCAGCGCTGAGCCTGACCCGGCTGATTGCCGGCGCCGGCTTTCTGGCGATCTGGTTCGCCGGGATCAGGGCATTGGCGGTGAGAAAGCCATGACATTTTCCGATCTGAGCGTCATTATCCGCAATAGCTTCACCGCGCCGGACCTGGCCATGCGCCAGCTGATTGCGCTGGATCTGCCGCTGTCCGCGCGGTGGATGGCACTCGGTCTGGCAATCGCCGCATCGACCGTCATTTCGATGCTGACCGTCGCAATGTATCCGGTGGCCGCTCCGCCGGTCATGATGCTGTTTTCGCCCTTCTCCTTTGCTGCAATCCAGCTCACGCTGACCGCGACAGGGGCGGTGCTTTTGTCCTCGCTCGGCCGGATTTTCGGCGGGCGGGGCAATTTCGCGGATTCGCTTTTGCTGGTGGCTTGGATCGAGCTTCTGCTGCTCGGCGCCCAGCTCGTTCAGGTGCTGTTGTTGATCGTGCCGATGATTTCCGGTCTGTTCGGGCTGGCTGCCGTCATCGCCCTGACTTGGGTCATGGTCCGCATGATTCAGGCGCTGCACAAGTTTTCCAACGTGTTTCTGGTGTTTCTTGGACTGATCTTCGGCACCATCATGACCTTGTTGATCGCCGTGTCCATTGCTTCCGCCCTTGGCCTGATGTCCGAAATCACACCGGAGATGCTCAATGAGCTTTGACGTCAACGCCGTTCGCGCCGATTTCCCGATCCTGTCCCGGCAGGTCAATGGCCGGCCTCTGACCTATCTCGACAGCGGGGCCAGTGCCCAGAAGCCGCGGGTGGTGATCGACGCGATCACCCGCGCCTATGAGGGCGAATATGCCAATGTCCATCGCGGGCTGCATTTCCTGTCCAATCTGGCGACTGAACGCTATGAGGCGGTACGCGGCATCATTGCCCGCTTCCTGAATGCGCCGCGCGAGGATGAGGTGATCTTCACCTCCGGCGCGACCGAGGCGATCAATCTGGTCTCCTACGCTTGGGCCGCGCCGCGTTTGCAGGCGGGCGATGAGATCGTGCTTTCGGTGCTGGAACATCACGCCAATATCGTGCCCTGGAATTTCCTGCGCGAGCGGCAGGGCGTCGTGCTCAAATGGGTCGAGCCCGAGCCCGATGGCAGCCTGCCACCTGAGAAGGTGCTGGAAGCGGTTGGCCCGAAAACCAGGCTGATCGCCGTCACCCATATGTCGAATGTGACCGGGACCGTGGTCGATGTCGCGGCGATCGCGCGCGGAACCGATGTGCCGGTGCTGGCCGACGGCTCTCAGGCGGCGGTTCACATGCCGGTCGATCTGCATGCGCTCGGCGTCGATTTCTACTGCGTCACCGGCCACAAGCTTTATGGCCCCTCGGGCTCGGGCGCGATCTGGATCCGCGCAGACCGTCAGGCCGAGATGCGGCCGTTTCTGGGCGGCGGCGACATGATCCGCACCGTTTCGCGCGAGGCAGTCACCTATGCCGATGCGCCGCTGAAATTCGAGGCCGGCACACCGGGCATCGTCAATCAGATCGGCTTCGGGGTTGCGCTGGAATATCTGATGGGGCTCGGCATGGAGAATATTGCCGCCCATGAACGCGCCCTGCGCGATTACATCCGCGAGAGGCTGCGTGCGCTGAACTGGCTGAAGGTGCAGGGCGATGCACCGGGCAAGGGGGCAATCTTTTCGATGACCATGGACGGCGCCCATGCCCATGACATTGCCACCATCCTCGACAAGCGCGGGATCGCGGTGCGTGCCGGCAGCCATTGCGCCATGCCGCTGATGGATTTCTTCGATGTCACTGCGACCGCCCGGGCCAGCTTCGCCATGTATAATACCGTGGACGAAGTCGATGCGCTGATTGACGCGCTGCATTTCTGCCGGGAGCTTTTCGCCTGATCTTTCTTGTGCAACCCCATTGCGGCCTGCTGCGATAGCGGCTAATCAGCCCGCAGGCACCCGTAGCTCAGCTGGATAGAGCGCTGCCCTCCGAAGGCAGAGGCCAGAGGTTCGAATCCTCTCGGGTGCGCCAATAATCGTTGGATGTTCCTCAAGGCGTCGCACGGCATTGGCACAGTTTCCGGCACAAGTTCAGCCATTATCTACCCTCCATTGCCGCAACTACGGTCCGTTGAAAATCGGGGTGGTGGTGCCAGTAGGTATCTTCTAGCGTCTTCACGCTCGTGCCGAAATAGCTGGCAACGTCTTGGATATTTGGCCCGCGCTGCATGGCCCACGTTATCGCCGTATGCTTGAGCGTGTGCGGGGTCACATCCTCGGACAGTCCCGCCGCAAGACGATGCTGTGGTTGCATGCGCCGCGCGGGCTAGGCGCTTGGCCGGGTCAGAAATCTAACTAGGGCCGGAAATCGTAGCTCTCTGGGTGATCGTCCATCACGTCCTGAACGCGCCGCCGCAGCCTGGAGGCCGGAACCTCAATTTCAAACGCCCTGCGGATCGTCGTGCCGTGTCCGCTGAGCAGGCCACAATAGACGTATCGAGCACTGTCCATCACGTCGTCCATTCTTTTGACGATCTGAGCGCGGCCCTGTTTGTCACGCTCTCTGCGGTAGAGCGATTTTTCCGACAGAAAATTGGCGCAGCCGAGAAATACCTTGAGCTTGCCGCTGGCGAAATCATCGTACATCAACTGAAGACCGCCCTCGACGCTGTTGCCGCCTGTCGGCAATTCCACCGGATCCAGCGTCATCTGGACACCCTCATCAATATATTTCTGGCGTTTCGACTCGCCGTCAGTCTCTGTGTTGCGCCCGTCATGCGGCCAGATCACCGGGACGCGGCCCTTGAACTCTCTACGCCAGTTTGCCGCATGGACGGCCGGAATCAACTTCGACACCTTGTAGTCCTGCGTGATGAAAATTTCCTTTGTGTCGGGGTTCATAATCCCGCGAACCCGGGCGGTCGGGTGGTCAAAGCCAAAATCAATCGCGTCGAGAACTATCCAGTGAGCCGGAGGAACAAACGGCGATACGCTGACGTTCACGCCCGGATTGTAGAGGGTGGCGGTAATGGCTGACCCCTGGCTTAAATTTTGGCGATTGTATATTTGACAGACCCTATCTGTTGCGTCGACTTGCTAGGGTCAGGACTCGTTCCTGATCATAGCCAGAAGATGACGGTCGCAGCGAGGAGGATGGCGGAGAAGAAGGTTTCGGGGCATCGGTCGTATCGGGTGGCTACGCGCCTCCAGTCCTTGAGGCGCCCGAACATGATCTCGATGCGGTTG
>JBKEBH010000262.1:0-2456 GCA_047973065.1 Paracoccus sp. (in: a-proteobacteria)
TCGTCTATCACCACGAGCGGATTGGAGCTGATCCGAGTGTTTTTCAGGCTGCCGCGGATATCGAGTGTCAAGTTGTGTCTCGTTGATTTCATCTGGGACGTTCCTGCCGTTATCGAGTCGCTCGCTGCTCAGGTCAATGGATGCAGTGGTTGGTTGCGCTTGAGCCGAAGGCGCTTGGTTTGCAGCCCGTGCCTCCACGTTTAAACGGAATCATAGCTTGATCTGAGCAAATGTTCTGTGTTTGTTCCGATCTATGACGCGCCGCAGCACACCTCAAGCCAAGATCGACGATTCGGCCTTCCCGGTTCGGGTGCTGATCTGCGTGCCGGAGATGGGCTGTGGCCGTCGATCCGACGCGCTGCATGAGTGGCTGGCGACGCGGATCGGCAGGGGAAACTATGCCTTGCATGGTGGCGGGCGTGGCGGCACGCGGGACCGGATTGCACTTTATTTCCGTGAACCGGATGCGGCCAGGGCCTGCCTGACCGCCTTTCCGGATCTGGAACTGGCTGACGGAACCTGCCTGCCGGGCTACAGTTCACCCTATCTGCCCTTTGGCCGTTCCGAGGACGACGATACCGTGTGCAACCTTTACAATCAGACCACCACGCAGGAGGCGATGCGCCAGCTTTTCAAGGGTCTGACTATGACCGACCGCGCGGGCAATGTCGCGCCGGGCAAGGTTTATCCCGATCAGCTGGCACCGATCATCCGCCATGATGGCAATTCGGTGGAATTGGTGAAGGCACGGTGGGGGATGCCATCGCCGCCTTCTGTCCTGAAGACCCAGCGGGATCCGGGCGTTACCAATGTCCGCAACCTGACCTCGCCACATTGGCGGCGCTGGCTCGGCCCCGCACATCGCTGCCTGGTGCCGGTCACGGCTTTCGCCGAGCCGATCAAGGGTGGAAATCAATGGTTTGCCCCGGCCGAAGCAGAGACGCTGATGTTCTTCGCCGGGATCGAGGTTCGGAGCTGGACTTCGGTTCGGAAGGTGAAGGATGGCGAGACCACCGACGATCTCTATGCCTTTCTGACCTGTGCGCCCAATGCCGAGGTGAAATCGGTGCATCCGAAAGCCATGCCGGTCATTCTGACCGATCCCCGGGATTGGGAGACCTGGCTTTCGGCGCCGATCGAAATCGCCTGCAAGCTGCAACGCCCGCTGCCGGATGGCGCATTGGCGCTGGTAGATGCGCCGGCCGAGGCGTCCTGACACCGGCGATCAGCCAGCGCACACCCGCGCCTGCGCCCGCATGACGGCATAATCCGCCATCATCCCGACCAGCGCGGCATCCTCGGGCAGCGCCTCCAACTCCGCCGCTGCCCGGTCCCGCATCGCCTGATCGTAAGCGACGACCGGCGGGCAGACCGCGCTGCCCCGATCAAAACCGCCCGTCGCGCAGGCGGTCAGCGAGATCGTCGCGATCACGAGGGCGGGTGCTGGCAGCCTCCAGCATGCGGCGTTGGATGTCATTCTGGCGCTCCATCTGTTTCAGGCGTTCGGCGTGGCGACCGGCGGTTTCCCCAGCCCGCCGCAGGTTGAGGAGGAAAAGAAGGACCGCGCCGATCAGCGCGATCCCGATGGCCAGACGCCGCGCCCAGCGCGACGCCAGCAGCGCATCGAGGGCCCCCATCACCGCCGCCCCCGGTTCCAGTCGTCGATCCGGGCCCAGATTGTCAGGCCGATGCCGGCAAGGGCCAGGGCGATGAAGGCCCAGCGCAATGTGTCGAGATAGGGGATCAGCGGCTGGATCGCCGATTGCGCATCGCTGAGCGTGTCCTGCGCGATCTCGATGCCTGCTGCACCGACGGTTGCGAGCCCCGCCGCGCCGCTGCCCTTCATCGTGCGGCAGCCTGCCAGATGCTCCCGCGCGGGCGGTTGGTCTTCGGCGAAGGGGATGGCGCGGGCCGGGAAGGGATCGCCCCAGCGCCGGGCGGGGCCGAGATCGATATGCATGAAGCCTGAGCGCGGATAGGTGCCAAAGCCCAGAAACCCTTCCGCCCGCGCGGCCTTTTCGAAGCTGGCCGGATCGTGATTGGCCATGGAGATGTCGAAGGCAATGCCCTCAAGGTGTTTGGAGCGCTTCGCACCGCGCACCCGGGCATTGTGCTCGGGGCTGCGATAGGCGGAATTGACGATCAGCGGCTTGCCGAGACGGCTGCGCAGGGCCTGCAGCCGGTCGAGGGCCGCCTCAACGATCATGATGGATCCGGTGCCGCGGCAGGCGATTTCGGCGGGCGAGAAACTCGGCCAGCGCCAGCTGTCTTTCGGAACGTCGCGCCACTGGCGGTAGAAGCGGGTGGTCCTGGATATCCTCCGGATATGAAAAAAGCCCGCCGGGTGGGCGGGCCGTGGGGAAATGGAGGTGGGGTGCGGTCAGTGGTGTCCGCCGCGCAGTGGCTCAGCCGCCCTCACCAAAGAGCTTCAGCTTCAGGGCGATCCCGGCCAGCAG
>JBKEBH010000283.1:0-2883 GCA_047973065.1 Paracoccus sp. (in: a-proteobacteria)
CCGAGACACCAAACGCGACCTCATCAATCGGATGAAAGAAATCTTCATTTTTTGAATATACGTTAGTATCTTCTATTTCCACTGTCTTAGGGTTAGCATTGCGTTCGCATAGCGAACTTGATTCCTTCGCATTTTTGGTGCTTTGTTTTTTAACGGTTTTCTTCCATCTTGCATTTGCACTTGCAGATGCAGACGAACGTTTTTCTGATCGTTTTTCGATCTCAATTTCGACGCGACCATTGAAAAAACCGCGATCATCCTGCGACAGTTTACCCGTCGAAATTAGCCCACCCACCGTCTTCTTGAATGCTGATGGGGTCGATCCACAAAGCCGGGCGAGCCTCTTCATGTCCGCTTGGATCGGTCCTTCGGCCTCATACATCATGGCAACCAAGGTGATGTAAACGCCGGTCTCAGCGGCGGTCAGACCGCGCGTACCGGCCAGCCAGTCGGACGGGTAAAATTGAAAGAACGGACTGTCGCTCATAGCCACCCCCCTTTGTCCATCACCGATTGACCAGTGACATTCGTGAATTCGGTGGCGATGTTCTTTGCGCCAGCAGCGTAGAGATTTGACTTCACAGCATCCCACCATTCGCCGGGGACGTGCTCCGCAAGCATTGCGGCCACCTCTTTCGCGGCTCTCTCCTTTACGTCTGCATCAATGACCGACCTGCGCCGGGTATCAGCGTCAGATTCGCCCTGCTGCCGTGGCTGCTGACGCTTCTGCACCTCCTGATAGGCTGCGACGACCTGCTGTTCCGGCGGAAGGTCTTTCAGGGCGTCCAGAACGGTTCCGGTGTCCGCCTTGGTGCCTTTGAGGATGTCCAGCGCCTCCTTGCAGACCTTGCTGCCGCGTTCGGCGTCTTCTCGCACTGACCGTGCTGATCGACCTGTTTTGTCGGCCTGATCGGCGGCAAATGAGGGTTGGCGAACTTCGCCATCCCTCCCTTCATGCTGATTTCTTCCGTTCTTTGTCTCCGGATGCAGCGCCTCATATGCCTCTTTCCGGCGGGCCGTGAACTCCGCCCGATCCGACGCGCTCAGATTGGTGCCGCACAGGTTTTCATCGCATTCGGCGATGATGCGCTGCTGCTCTCCGATATCCATAACTGAGACCGGGATATCGTCCCAACCTATGGCCTTGCAGGCCTCAAGCCGGTGCAGGCCAGCAATAAGCTGGTATCCGTCGATCTGCTGGCCATTGAAGATGGTGCGGGCCGGTGAAACGGTGATGGGGTTAATCAACCCCACCTCCTTGATGCTTTCTGCAATGCGCGCGACCTGATCTTTATCCGCCTTGCGGATGCGGTTCAGGTTGCTGATGTGACCGACCGGAACCCTCATACTGTCACCGTGAACGGTGTGCCGTCGATGCTGACACTGTGTCCAGTCACCTTGATAATCTGCATCCTGCGCCCGCCGTGATAGGCGTTCCACGCCTTGGCCCCGGCCATCAGGTGCGCGGCAAAGAGACCAGACGCTCCAACGCGGGTCTGCATATCCGTGAGAAGCGCTTTTCGAGGGTCGCCCTTCATCAGACCATCATCTTCGCAAAGACCGGTCCAGAACTCATTGGCGAGGATAGGAGAGTATTTCAGCGTGACCATCGCGAGGCCAAATGTCGAGCTTCGCTGCAATTTCCTGCGCATGAATGACGGGGCCGATGCGACCATTGGCTGAAACGCCCGCGCCTGTTCGGCGTATTCGTGGCAGATTACAACAAGGTCGTCATTCAATGGTCTCGCTTCACCCGGCCTGTAGCGCTGGAATACCATCCCGTCAGCAATCAGACTTGCCGAGTCCCACAGAGCCTTGCCTGTGCCTTTGCTCAGGCTAAGATCATCACACAGTCCGATCCCGCTGACGATGTTAGCCGACGACCTTATGCGCAGGTCCGTGTCGAATCGATAGTAAAGGGCTTTTACTCCGTCCTCATCGGGGGCATCGTGGAACGCCACATTCCAAACTATATCCCTCCCCGTCTTCGCTTGCGCCGCCATGCGGTGGTGGCCGTTTACGAGGATAAGCCTACCACCCGGCAGGCGCGCAAAATCAATTGCCGACTTATCCAGCCACTGGCCCCGGCTCATTATCTCTGCCAGTCTCTCGACATGGGCTGGGGATAGCTTTCTGTTTCTGCTGTAGCCAAGCTCACGCCCCACCCATCCAGCTTGCGCCGGATTCAGGCGGACATGTCCCTCACTCAGGAACGAGTGATGTTGCGGACCCTGATTAGATGCGTTATCTTGCATGTGTACAACCTCTTGGGGCTGCTGCTTCGGCGCGGCCCCATATTTTGTTTGAATGATCCCCCGAAGCGAGAATTCTGACGTCACTCCACAGCCTCCACGCCGATGGATTTCCAAGACGATCCGGTCGCACGGGCGTCGATAATCACGGCACCGAGCTTGCAGCGGCCACCCGGAACAGCGTGGCTCCTGAAGCGGCTGTCATTGATGCGCAGGACCGCTGCCAGCGCGTCACGGGCGCTCTTGTGCGCCGCCACCACATTGTCATCGTCCGGATAGACGGTCCCGGGCGGCGGGCAGTAGGTCAGGGTGGCGACGATTTCAGCATCGTCGGGGATGTCGATCAGGTGCCAACCGGCGGCGCGCGCCAGGCCGTCAGCGGCGTGCTTCTGCGCTTTTTTCAGTCGGCGCTGTTTTGACCAATGCAGGCGGCTGTTCTGCGACAAGTCGCTCATTTTGGTCCACGGCAATATGATGCGTGGCAGGATCATTCGAAAAGCCTCCCCTGCACTGGTGACCGGTCGATTGCGGCGGCCTCACGGCGGGCCTTGCCGGCCCATGCCAGCAGCGTGGCGGAAAAGCCCCGCTGATGACGGCGGCGGCGGGCCTCGGTCAGATTGACGCGGGCGTA
>JBKEBH010000310.1:0-1744 GCA_047973065.1 Paracoccus sp. (in: a-proteobacteria)
GGACTGCGAAGCGGACGCATCGGGCATCGGCGCCACCAGCCGCGCGGCCGCCCGCTGCCAGTCAGCGCCGGTGTAGCGGTGCAGGCGCAGCTCGGGGTGGTGGGCGGCTGCGTAGGCATACACCCAGGTGTCGAGCGGTTCGTTGCGGGCGCCGCGCCGCTTGTCAAAGCGGTTTTTGGCGGGGTTGTAGGTCTCGCTCACCAGGCCGGCAAAGTACATCGGCTCCAGCTCGTCGCTGAAGTGGGTCAGGCGGTCGCCCTCGGCCTTCTCGGCGTCGGTGGACAGGCGCCCATACAGCCAGTGCTTGGCGGCCACGGTGCCGACCTGGTGCAGCTGCACACCGCGCTTGTCGTAGCGGCCGCGCCAATCGACATCCGTCAGCTTGCCCTTGCCGAGCACGGGGGCGGTGTTGGCGGTGGCGCCAAAGATGGCGAGCGGACGGCGCACCTGGCGCTGGCGCACATAGTGCTTGACGGCCTCGCCACGGTGCCCGCCGGTGTCGATGGCGGTGGCCTGCACGCTGAGGGTGCCGCCACTGGCGTGCAACAGCGGCCTGTTAAGCAGTTCGGTGAGAGACACCCACACGGCGTCGTCGGCTGGGTCGCCGGGGAGCTCGATGTAGTCGATTACCCAAAAGCGCAGGCCCTGGCCCCAGGCCACGAGCTGCACGGCCAGGCGGTTGTCTTGCGTGTCCACCCCGGCGGTGACCACACAGGCGGGCTGCGGCACGGTGCGCAGCCGGTAGGGCTCGGCGCGGTCGGCAATGGCGTTGTGGCGCACGGCGCGCATGGCGGCGTCTTCCCACGGCTCGGCCAGGCGGTCGTTGATGAAGGTCTTGAGGCGCGCCGGGTCGCCCTGCGCGTCCAGCCACATTTCGACCAGGTCAGCCCAGCGCGGGCCGATGCCGAAGGGGTAATACAGGCCGTTGATGTGGTAGCCGCGCGCCCGGGCGCCAGGGTTTTGCGGCACCCAGCGGCCGGCGGCCAGCATGTCGCTTTTGTGGTGCTCGTCAATGCTGGCGCCGCACTCTGCGCAGGTGTACCAGACGCGGCGTGTGCCGTCGGCGCGGGCATCGCCCCAGTGCAGACCGCTCCACGCCAGCGCCTGCATGTGGCCGCAGTGCGGGCATGGCACGTGGTACTGGCGCTGGTCGCTCTTGTGGTAGAGCTGCTCGATGCGGCTCAGGCCCTTGATATGCGGCGTGCTGATGTACAGGCGCTGGCTGGTGGAGGGGAACGCGCTGGTGCGCCCGTTGAGCATTTCGACCGGGTCGTCGCCGCCGATCAGGTTGTTGGCGAACTCGTCGACCTCGTCAACAATCAGCTTCCGCACGGTGGTGCTCTTGAGGCGGCTCGGGCTGCCGGCGTGCTCCATGTAGAGCTGGCCGCCGGCAAAGTCTTTGAAGGTGCGGGTGTTGGCGGCGTCGCGGCTGGCCACGCTGGTCAGGGCGCGCTTCATGGCCGGTGTTTCGTCGATGGCTGGATTCAGCTTCTGCGCCACCCATTTGTTCATGCTCACCTCACCAGGCAGGCAAACCATGATCGGCGCGGGGTCGTGGTCCATGGTGTAGCCCAGGGCGTTGATGGCGACTTCGGTCTTGCCGGACTGAATTGGGAACATGAGCACGACGTCGCGCGCGCCGCCGCGCGCGCTCATGGCGTCCATGGGTTCGCGCAGTTGCGGGTTGCGGTCGGTGTGCCACTGGCCAGGTACGGCGCTGCCTTTGGCGGAGAGGCGGCGCTCG
>JBKEBH010000316.1:0-1560 GCA_047973065.1 Paracoccus sp. (in: a-proteobacteria)
CCAGATCAACTATGCCAACAATCTCGACCGGATCGAGACCATCCGTGCCGATGGCCGCATCGATGGTGCCGATCCGTCGATTGCCGCGCTGACCGGGTCCATCGAGGTCCGGTTTGCCGACAGTACACTGGTGACGCAGGCCATCGACGGCGAGGCCTGCGCACTGGAATTCTCGTACGCCCTGCCCTCAGGAGAAAGCTTCGCCTTCACCGTTCATGCCGTCTATCTGCCGCGCCCCCGGATCGAGATTTCCGGACCGCAGGGCGTGCAAACGACGTTCGACTGGCAGGCTGCACGGGACGGCGCCCTGGGCCGCATGTGCACCGCCACCCTGATCAACAACCGCGAGGAAGACTGATGCTGACTCTCGACCTGAGCAATGAACCGCGCTGGCACGATCTGGCCCCCGGAGTGCGGGTAAGGCTGCGCCCGCTGACCACCGCGCTGATGGTCGCGACCCGCAGCGACCCGGATGTAGAGGCTGTCCCTGACGCGACCAGCGATGAGGAACGGGCGCTGATCTTCGCCAAGGCGCTGGCCCGTCGCGCGGTGCTGGACTGGGAGGGCGTGGGCAATGCCGATGGGAATGTCATCGCCCCCAGCCCGGAGGCCATCGACGCGCTCCTGGACATCTGGCCGATCTTCGAGGCGTTCCAGTTGGTCTATGTCTCGAAGGGCCTGCTGCTGGAACAGGAAAAAAACGTCTCCGCGCCCTCGCCGAATGGTCCTTCGGTGGGGGCGACAGCTACTGCGCGGCCTGCGAAGGGGCGTGCCCGGACTGCCCGGGCCGCGCAAACCAGCCGCTGACATTCGAGGGATGGCAGGTCTGGGATCTGGTCGGGCGTCTTGGCGGGCAGCTGCGGGTGATCCCTGGCGCGGTGATCGGCTGGGATCTGAATGCGGCGCTGGGGCTGGCGGCGGCGCTGGGAATTCCAGCCCCTGCGGCGGCAGAACTGTTGCCAGTCGTCGAAGCGGTGATGGTCCGAAAGATGAACGAACAGATGGCGGCGAACGGGGCCGGGACGATCAGCTTTTGACCTTGGGAACCAAGGTGACGCCCGGCAGTCCGTCGAAATGCGCATCGCAGGTCAGCAGTTGCGCGCCATGGGCCTGCGCGGTGGCGAAGATGATGGCGTCGGCCGTGGCCAGCTTGTGGGCGCGGCAGGCCTCAGCCGCAGCCAGCGCGGTTTCGGTATCGAGCGGTACGACCTGACAGATCTGCGTGAAGGCAATGACCTGGTCGGCCTTGTCCTCGCCAATCTCTCGGGTCAACCATTTCGCCAGTTCAAGCTGCACCAGGGTCGGCACCAGCCAGTCGGCCTGCCCCGGCAGTTGATCGGCCAGCTTGTCGCCGGTCGGTGACGCGATCAGCCATTCGATCCAGGCAGAGGTATCGACGAGGATCATTCAGTGTCGGTCCTTGCGGTCGCGATAGCCCTCGGCATTGGCGCCCTTCGCCAGCCCGCGCAATGCGTCGCGCTTCGGGACCGGCACCAGCAGCACCCCAGTCCCTTTCGGGATGAAGGCAAAGGTCAGCCCGGCCTCCCAGTGCTGGGCCGT
>JBKEBH010000355.1:0-1888 GCA_047973065.1 Paracoccus sp. (in: a-proteobacteria)
CATCCCGAAGGATGAACAGATCGCTCAGCGCATCGATCACATCGGTCGAGTTCAACCTGCGCCTCACCCTGATCGTCAGGCATTCGCGGCTGTATTCATCGAGGATGTTCAGCACCCGGAATGCCTTACCATCGAGCGATGCTGGCGCAACACCCGGCAGGCCCAGCGTTCGGAAACACCCAGTTCACCACGGACATGATCAATGCAGGCACGGCGACGGGAGGGGCTCAGGGGCTCCGCCCGTTCAGCCTCCGTCAAGATCAGCTTGTCCAGCGTCAGGTCCGATACCGCGCGTCGAAGCCGATCATTGTTCGCCTGTTCTCTCGGACCAGTGGCGCTCACAGGCCCACTGCTGTAGTCGTTTCAGTTCCTTAGGCTCCAGACCCATTGATTTTGGGCGTTTGACGTGATTCAGGGCACCGTAAGGCGTCCTGATCAGTGAGCAATCTTTACTGGCTGTCCGAGGCCCAAATGGAGCGTCTGAAGCCTTTCTTTCCAAAGGTGAGGAAGATCGGAAAACAGTCCGGGGGACTGTTTTCCCAACGGACGGGGACGCGCGCGCCAGATCGGCCGAACCAAGGACGGCCTTTCGCATCGGTGACGGCGTGAAGTTTGGTGTCCATGATCATGACTGCGCCACGGGGTGACGACGGCCAACTTTTTCACCGCCAGGCTGGAGGCGGTGCGGTGCGCTTTCAGGTAAGTGGCATCATCATGATCGTCTTGTGTTCAGTGCCCTCGGCGAGCAGACCCGTCAGGATCCGGGCGAAAGCGCCGCTGTCGCTCCAGCGTTTCCAGCGGTTGTAGAGCGTCTTTGCCGGGCTGTATTTCCTTGTGCGCCGCACTATCTCAACCCATTGCGATTGATGAGTATCATTCCGCTCAGCACGCGCCGGTCATCAACACGCGGCTTGCGGTGGCTCTTTGGAGAGAACGGCTTCAGCCGCTCCATCTGCGTATCGGGCATAATGATTGCGCTGCGCATTGTCCCCACCTGTAACCCGTCAGATGGCACTATCATGGATCGCTTCCCGGAGCCCAATCGCCAGCCGATATTGCTGCCCGGGCAGGCTATGGCTATCACGGCCTTCCGATAGATGGAGAGCTCACCTTGACCCAGACCGCCGCACAGATCACCCGCCTCATCGCCCAGGAAATCGCCGCGAGCCCCGCACAGGTGAGCGCCGCGGTCACGCTGCTGGATGAGGGTGCGACCGTGCCCTTCGTTGCGCGCTATCGCAAGGAGGTCACGGGCGGGCTGGATGACACGCAGCTGCGAACCCTGGCAGACCGGCTGGGTTACCTGCGCGAGCTGGAAGCGCGGCGGGCGACGATCCTGAATTCGATCCGCGATCAGGGCAAGCTGACCGACGATCTGGCCCGGGCGATTGCGCAGGCGGAAACCAAATCAACGCTGGAAGACATCTACCTGCCCTTCAAGCCCAAACGGCGCACCAAGGCGATGATCGCGCGGGAAAACGGGCTTGAGCCGCTCTTGCGTGCCATCATGAGCGAACGGGCCGTCCCGCCCGAAACCCACGCCGCAGCCTATCTCAATGATGCCGTGCCGACGGTGAAGGATGCACTTGCCGGCGCGCGCGATATCCTGACCGAGGAACTGTCTGAGCAGGCCGATCTGCTGGGCCGCCTGCGCGATTTCATGCGGCGCGAGGCGTTTATCGTGTCGAAAGTGATCGAGGGCAAGGAGCAGCAGGGGGCCAAATTCTCGGACTATTTCGATCAGCGTGAGAAATGGGTCGATATCCCTGGACTTGTCTCGGAAAAGTGCCGGTTTCTTGAGAGCATGAGAGCGATCAAGGAGACGGACAATGACGAACAAACCGACAGCAGAATTCAAGCGTGAGGCGGTGCGGATCGCCCTGACGAG
>JBKEBH010000356.1:0-1842 GCA_047973065.1 Paracoccus sp. (in: a-proteobacteria)
AAAAACTACATCCGTATCCTGACTGGGGACAAAGTAACGGTGGCTCTGACTCCGTACGATCTCTCCAAGGGACGTATTGTTTTCCGCTCTCGCTAAGCCAGGAATTCAGCAAAAAACCCCAACCTGTCGGTTGGGGTTTTTTGTGGTTTTCTAGTCACTGACGCTTAGTGGGAAACAGCTTCAACATCGACCTGAAAGTCAAAGCTGAGGCTGTCATCAACCAGCTCAACCTTCACGACCCCACCATCGACCAATGAGCCAAACAGGATCTCGTTGGCCAGGGGTTTCTTGAGGTGCTCCTGGATCACCCTCCCCATCGGTCTTGCCCCCATGGCCTTGTCATAACCGTTTTTGGCCAGCCACTGCCTTGCCTTGCTGTCCACCTGGATGGTGACATTTTTATCCGCCAGCTGTTCTTCAAGCTGGATAATAAACTTGCCCACAACATGCATAATGGTTTTTTCATCCAGTGCATTAAAGCGGATAATGCTGTCAAGACGGTTGCGAAATTCCGGGCTGAAGGTTCGCTTGATCACTTCGCTGTCATCACTGGAGTGATCCTGCTGGGCAAATCCGATTGAATCGCGAGCTGCAACTTCAGCACCGGCATTGGTGGTCATGATAATAATGACATTGCGAAAGTCCGCCTTGCGGCCATTGTTGTCCGTCAGCGTACCGTGATCCATTACCTGCAGCAGCAGATTAAATACATCCGGGTGTGCTTTTTCAATCTCATCCAGCAACAATACCGCATGCGGATTTTTGGTGACCGCATCGGTCAGCAGCCCGCCCTGGTCAAAACCGACATATCCTGGCGGTGCACCGATCAACCGGGCTACCGAATGCCGTTCCATATACTCAGACATGTCAAACCGGATCAGCTCAATCCCCATCACATGAGCGAGCTGGCGGGTTACTTCTGTTTTGCCCACACCGGTAGGGCCGGAAAACAGGAACATACCGGTAGGCTTGTCGGGGTTGCCCAGACCGGAACGCGCCAGCTTGACCGCTGAGGCCAGGGTCTGTATGGCTTCATCCTGACCAAACACGACCATTTTCAGATCACGTTCCAGCGTCTTGAGTGAATCCTTGTCTGTGGATGAAACCTGTTTGGGCGGAATTCTTGCCATCTTGGCGACTACGATTTCCACATCTTCAACATCGACCACATCCTTGCGATTGCCCTCCGGCGCAAGATGCGTCCGGGCGCCGGCTTCATCAATCACATCAATGGCCTTGTCAGGCAAAAAGCGGTCATTAATGTAGCGTGAGGCCAGCTCCACTGCACTTTGCAGTGCATCATTGGTGTAAGTTACCTTGTGATGCGCTTCAAAACGGGATTTAAGCCCTTTAAGAATATCGATGGTTTCCGCAATCGTCGGCTCAACAATATCAACCTTCTGGAAACGGCGCGACAAAGCCCGGTCTTTTTCGAAAATATTGCGGTACTCCTGAAATGTGGTGGAACCGATACATTTTATTTCACCGGAAGATAGCAATGGTTTGAGAATATTCGATGCATCCATCGCCCCGCCGGATGCTGCCCCGGCACCAATCAGGGTATGGATTTCGTCAATAAACAGAATCGCATCCGGGTCTTTTTTAAGCTCTTTTAAAACACCTTTCAGGCGCTGCTCAAAATCACCCCGATATTTGGTTCCCGCCAGCAAGGCACCCAGATCCAGCGCCCAGATTGTTCCTGCTGAAAGAATTTCCGGCACCTGCTGCTCATAAATCTGTTTCGCCAGCCCTTCGGCAATCGCCGTCTTGCCGACACCTGCCTCACCGACATAAAGTGGATTGTTCTTGCGCCGGCGGCACAGTATCTGGATGGTGCGCTCA
>JBKEBH010000108.1:0-14772 GCA_047973065.1 Paracoccus sp. (in: a-proteobacteria)
TCAAGGCGCACCTACGGCGCATCGGCGCACGAACAATCCACGCTCCTTGGCAAGCGGTCGGCGAAATCTGCGATCTCTTTGACCCTGCCGAATGCTGGAACTTCTTCAGGGCAGCAGGATACGGGGACGATTAAATGCAAAACGCTCTAAATCAGAAATTGAAGTTCAGCTTGCGAACGATGCCGAGTCGGATCGAAGGCTGGCTCTTGTCGGCGACGATGGGGCTATCGGCTGAATCGCCGGTGATCCGGCGGTATCTGAACTCGCCCAGAAGCGCGGTGTTCGGGGTGAAATCGTAGCGCGCTTCGAAGCGGGCCGAGGCGAAGTTGATGCCGCCCTCCGGCTCATAGACCGAATAGCCGCTGCGGGTAGCTTCGTTTTTGCTCACCCCGAAATAGGTCTGGTTGAAATCGGAATCGCCGTAACCGGCTTCCAACCCGGCCCAAAGGGTCAGGCGCTCAAGCGGCTCGAAGCGGTATTTGGCGCCGAATTCGCCGACAATGCCATGATGGCCGCCAAAGCCCTTGCGCATGGTGCCGTAAGCGGTGATCCGGTCCATGTTATAGGTGGCCTTCAGACCGGCCTCATAGGTGCGGTCGATATCGTCCATGCCGGTTAGCCTGTCGCTGTCGCCCGAATCGCGCGACCCTTCCATGCCGACATTGGGCGAGATCCTGAACCCGGTGCCTTCGCCTTCGCCGGCGCCGTTCAGACGCAGATCGCGCAGGATGAACCAGGGGCCGGTGTCATACTCATCCGAGCCCGGATATTTCGGCTTGTAGGCCGCACCGATACCGACATCGATCCCAACCTCGTTCGAGCCGAGCGGCCGTATCTGCTGCGCATCCGCCGGGGCAGAGAGTGCCATGACGGCAAGGGCGGCGATGGTCAGGGACAGGACGGATTTCATGATGGCGGGCCAGACTGTACGATCTTCGGGGAAGTCTTCCGACCTCTGCCAAGCCAGGTCGGCAAAATCAAGCCTTCTATCCGCTGCCCTGGTCCGGCTTGACGGTGCGTGACCCAAGGGCCACAGACTTGCCTGCGGGCATAGGGGCGGGCCCGGTGTCGATCAGCCGCGCTCCGCCTTTTCCAGCCGCTCCAGCGCTTTCATCCACAGGGTCTCGGCGCGGACCATCGCCTCCGTGGCTTCGGCGTGCTTGCGGCCCCATTTCTCGACCTCGGCGGGATCGTCATAAAGCCCTGGATCGGCCATCTTGACGCCAAGCTTGTCCAGCATTTCGTCAAGCTTTTCCACCCGCTCCTCGGCGCGGCGTGCTTCGGCGCGCAATTCCAGAATCTCGTCGCGGCTGGCGCGTTTGGGCGCCGGCTTTGGTGCCTCGGCCTTCGCCGGCCGGTCCTCGGGCGAGCTGAGCAGCATGGCACGGTAATCGTCCAGATCGCCCTGCCAGGGCGCAACGCCCCCCTGATCGACCAGCCAGAGCCGGTCGGCGACCAGAGACAGAAGATGCATGTCATGGCTGACCAGCACTACGGCGCCGGTATAATCGTTAAGCGCCTCGGTCAGGGCCTCGCGGCTTTCGATATCGAGGTGGTTGGTCGGCTCGTCCAGCACCAGAAGATGCGGGGCGTCGATCGTGGCGATCAGCAGCGACAGCCGCGCCTTCTGTCCGCCCGAGAGCTGGCGGACGCGGGTTTCGGCTTGTGCTTCCATCAGCCCGAACCCGGCCAGCCGGGCGCGCAGCTTCGCCGGCGCCTCATTCGGGCGCAGCCGGCGGATATGGTTCAGCGGCGTGTCGTCCAGCACCAGCTCATCGACCTGATGCTGGGCGAAATAACCCACGCGCAGCTTGCCGGATCGGGTGATCTGCCCGGCCATCGGCGTCAGCTTTTCGGCAAGCAGCTTGGACAGCGTCGATTTGCCCTGGCCGTTGCGGCCCAGAAGCGCGATCCGGTCGTCCTGATCGATGCGCAGATCGAGATTGCGCAGAACCGCGCGCTCGCCGTAACCGACGCTGACCCCTTCCATCGCGATGATTGGCGGCGAGAGCTGCTCGGGCGAGGGGAAGGTGAAGCGGTGGAACCTGGCTTCCTCGGGCGCGGTGATCGGCTGCATCTTTTCCAGCATCTTGACCCTCGCCTGCGCCTGCTTGGCCTTGGAGGCCTTGGCGCGGAAGCGGTCGACGAAGCTTTGCAGATGGGCGCGGCGGGCATCCTGCTTCCTGGCCTCGGCCGCCTGCACAGCCCGGCGCTCGGCGCGGGTGCGCGCGAATGTATCATAGCCGCCGGTGTAAAGGGTCAGCCGGCGTTCTTCGAGATGCAGGATATGGCCGACGGCGCGATTCAGAAGGCCGCGGTCATGGCTGATGATGATGACCGTATAGGGATAGCGCGCCAGATAGGTTTCCAGCCACAGCGCCCCTTCGAGATCGAGATAGTTGGTTGGCTCGTCCAGAAGCAGCAGGTCGGGCTGGGCGAACAGCACACCTGCCAGCGCGATCCGCATCCGCCAGCCGCCCGAGAAATCGGCGCTCGGCCGCTGCTGATCGGCGTCATTGAAGCCGAGCCCCTTGAGGATGGTCGAGGCCCGCGCCTCGGCCGACCAGGCGTCGATATCGGCCAGCCGCGAATGGATCTCGGCGATGCGGGCCGGATCGGTCGCGCTTTCGGCTTCGGCCATCAGGCTGGCGCGTTCGGTATCGGCATCGAGCACGGTGTCGAGCACGCTGCGCGCCGTCCCCGGCGCTTCCTGCGCGACCCCGCCGATCCGGGCGCGCGGCGGCAGGCCGATTGTGCCGCCATCCAGCGACAACTCGCCCCGGATCAGTTTGAAGAGTGTGGTCTTGCCCGCGCCATTGGGTCCGACCAGACCGACCTTATGGCCATCTGGAATGGTGGCCGAGGCATGTGCGAACAGCGGCCGGCCGGCGATGGAATAGGAGATGTCATCAATACGCAGCATGGCGGTGCCATGACCCAGACGCCGGGTTGCGTCAATGGGAACTTGCATCCCTCAGGGAAGTGAGGAGGCATTGAGGGATGCGAGTGGCTCTGTTGCGCAAATCGGGTGATGTCGGAGGTTCCCCTTTCCCCGGACGCACTTATCGGACAGGTCTGAATGGCAGGGTCGCTGTAGCTCTGCTGGCGGTCAGGCATGCCTGGCGGCGCGGCATCCCGGTTCATCTCGGGGCTGAACCAGATCGTCAGCGACCCCCGGAGCTTGAGCGCTTCGTTATAGGCGCCAGTTCCTGGTCTTGCAGGTCGGGGGTGCGCGGCTGCTTATGCAGACCAGCTATCACGCTGGATTCACGAGATGAATCTCTCTCGGAATTTGTGCAACAGAGCCGCGTCAAATGAAAAGCGGCGCCCGCAGGCGCCGTTTTCCGAATTCGATCAAGGCTGGATCAGACCGCGCCCTTGATGAAGGTCACGGCATCGCCGAAGGTCTGGATAGTTTCGGCAGCGTCGTCCGGGATTTCAATGCCGAACTCTTCTTCGAAGGCCATGACCAGCTCGACCGTGTCGAGGCTGTCCGCACCCAGATCGTCGATAAACGAGGCGGATTCGACCACCTTGTCATCTTCCACGCCCAGATGTTCGACAACGATTTTCTTCACGCGATCAGCGATATCGCTCATGTCTATTCCTCATGTTCACGGGCTTACGCCCAGACGTTGCGGCCAGGCCGCGATAGCCGGGTTTCTTCCCCGTGGCTTCAGAACGGCATATAGCAGCCAAAGCACCTCATGCAACCGCTTTTCAGGCGAATAAACCTGTTCGGGCCGTTCTTTGCCCCGGGAAAGGGCTGCCTCAGATCATCGCCATGCCGCCGTTGACATGCAAGGTGGCTCCGGTGACATAGCCCGCCCGGGGGCTGGACAGATAGAGTACCGCCGCCGCGATGTCTTCGGGCGCGCCCATGGCACCGGCCGGGATCTGGGTCAGGATCTTGCCCTTCTGTTCGTCGTTCAGCTTGTCGGTCATCGCGGTCGCAATAAAGCCCGGCGCCACGCAGTTCACGGTGATGCCACGGCTGGCGACCTCATAGGCCAGCGATTTCGACATGCCGACCAGACCGGCCTTGGCAGCGGCGTAATTGCCCTGCCCGGGATTTCCGGTCGCCCCCACCACCGAGGTGATATTCACGATCCGGCCCCAGCGGGCTTTCATCATGCCCCGAAGCACCCCGCGCATCAGCCGGAAGGACGAGGTCAGGTTGACATCGATCACCTGGGCCCATTCCTCATCCGACATGCGCATGAACAGGTTGTCGCGGGTGATCCCGGCATTGTTGACCAGCACATCGACGCCGCCCATGGCCTCTGCCGCAGCCTTGGGCAGGGCCTCGACCGCTTCGGGATCGCCGAGATTGGCGGTCACGACATGAGCACGCTCGCCCAGCTTGGCGGCCAGCTCCTGCAGCGGGGCCTCACGGGTGCCCGACAGCGCGACGCTCGCGCCAGCGGCATGCAGCGCTTCGGTCACGGCTCCGCCGATCCCGCCCGATGCGCCGGTGATCAGCGCACGTTTCCCTGTCAGATCAAACATATTTCTCTCCTGTCTCGAAACTGGCGGCATCGAGAGCCGCCTGGCAGTGAATTTCGACCGTGTCGAAAACCGGGGCCGGAACATTGCTGGCATTCAGCAAAAGCCCGACCTCGGTGCAGCCGAAGATGATGCAATCGGCGCCCTGATCGATCAGGCGGGCGGCGATATCCTCATAGCGGCGGCGGCTGGCATCGGTCACCTTGTCGTGGATCAGCTCATCGAAGATGATGCGGTGGATCTCCGCCCGATCCGCCGCCTCGGGAATGACCGGCTGCAGACCGGCGGCCTCCAGCCGTTCCAGATAGAAGCGCTTTTCCATCGTATAGGCGGTGGCGATCAGACCGGGGCGGCGCAGACCCGCCGCCGATATGGCGGCAGCCGTGGCATCGGCGATGTGGATCAGCGGCAGATCGACCGCAGCCGCGACCTGATCGGCCACCAGATGCATGGTGTTGGTGGCAATCACGATCAGACCGGCGCCGGCCCGTTCCAGCCCCTGCGCCGCTTCAACCAGAGCCGCAGCGGTCCCCTGCCAGTCGTTGTCCTTCTGCATCTGGGTAATCGGCGCGAAATCCACCGAATGGAGCAGGATCCGTGCCGAATGCATCCCGCCCATCCGTTTTGCCACCATGCGGTTGAGCGTCGCATAGTAATGGGCCGTCGAGACCCAGGACATGCCGCCCAGAATGCCGATGATCCGCATCAGGCGTCCTTGAGCGCCGCGATATCGGCAGGCGTTCCAATGGCCCGGGTCTCGGCCTGCTTGCTGATGCGCTTGATCATTCCCGACAGCGCCTTGCCAGCGCCGATTTCCCAGAATTCGCCGACGCCCGCGCCCGACAGGAACTCGATCGATTCCCGCCAGCGCACCGATCCGGTGACCTGCTCGACCAGCAGGATGCGAATCGCGCCCGGCTCCAGCACCGGCTCGGCGCGGACATTGGCGATGACTGGCACGGCAGGCGCCTGGATCTCGACCGCCGCCAGTGCGTCCGACATGGCGGCGGCGGCTGGCTGCATCAGCACCGAATGGAAAGGGGCCGAAACCGGCAGCATCAGCGTGCGCTTGGCGCCGCGTTCCTTGGTGAGGGTCGCCGCGCGCTCGACCGCATCCTTGTGACCCGAAATCACCACCTGGGCCGGATCGTTATCATTGGCGGCCTGACAGACCTCATCGCCAGCCGCCTCGCGGGCGATCTCATCGACTGCCGCGAAATCCAGCCCGAGGATCGCCGCCATCGCCCCGATCCCGACCGGAACCGCATCCTGCATGGCCTGCCCGCGCAGGCGCAAAAGCCGCGCGGTATCTGCCAGGCTGAAGGCGCCGGCCGCGCAAAGCGCCGAATATTCCCCCAGCGAATGGCCGGCGACGTAATCGGCATCCGAGATATTGAACCCTTCCGCTTCCAGCGCCCGGAAGGCCGCCATCGAGGTGGCCATCAGTGCTGGCTGGGCATTGCGGGTCAGGGTAAGCTCGTCGATGTCGCCCTCCCAGATCAGCTTCGAAAGGTTCTCGCCCAGGGCTTCATCGACTTCGCGGAAGACATCCATCGCCACCGGATAGGTTCCGGCCAGCTCGCGGCCCACACCGATGGATTGAGCGCCCTGCCCGGGAAAAACAACTGCCCGCATGATCTTGCCCTCTTTGACCTTTCGGCAGTCCTAACCCGGCAAACCTGGCGCGGCAATGTCCAAGGGGCGCGCGCCTTTCGGCTCGCGCCCCCTGAAATTCAGGTCAAGCCGGATCAACCGTCGATTTCGAGACCCGAGAAGAAGAAGGCGATTTCGCGCGCGGCCGAGTCCGGGCTGTCCGAACCGTGGACCGAGTTCTCGCCCTTCGACAGGGCGAATTCCTGGCGGATGGTGCCGGCAGCAGCTTCGGCCGGATCGGTGGCACCCATCACTTCGCGGTTCTTCGCGATGGCGCTTTCGCCTTCCAGAACCTGCACGACAACCGGCTCCGAGCACATGAACTCGACCAGCTCGCCATAGAAGGGACGCTCGGCATGTTCGGCATAGAAGGCGCCGGCCTGAGCCGGGGTCAGCTGGATGCGCTTCGAGGCGACGACGCGCAGATCGGCATCTTCGAACTTGGCAACGATCTTGCCGGTCAGGTTGCGCTTGGTGGCGTCGGGTTTGATGATGGAAAGCGTGCGTTCGGTCGCCATGGGAATACTCCGTCAAAGGGCGCGGGCAACCCCGCGCGGAAAACATGCGCGGCTGGTATCACGGGACCGATGGGTTGAAAAGCCGCCTCAAATCCGGGGGACAACCTGTCCATAACGCATGCATACCTTCGCATAAGCAGGCAGGATGGCCGGAAATGCGGCCAGAGAACGCAGAAACGCCCTTTCAGCCGCAAGCGCGTTTCGGCTCAGCCGCCATAGCTGCGCGAGCCGGTGCTGCGCGCGGTCGAGGATCCGCCGAAGCCGCCGCGCTGGCTGACCTGAGCCGAGGTCATCGGGGCCTTGCCCATGGTGGCCGGGGCCTTGTTGAAGGTCGAGCCGGCGACCTTGCCGGTGCCCTTGTTCGAAGCAAAGGTCTGGTTGCCCGCCGGCGTCGAATAGCCGCCATTCGCGGTCTTCACCATCGGCTGCGAGAACACCCCGCCGCGCCCGCCCAGCATCGAGCCGATCATATAGCCCATCAGCATCGGCATGAAGATCGAGCTGCCCCCGGACTGGTTCTGTGCGGTCGGATCGGTTTCGCAATTGCCGGCGCCGTGTTCCTGTTCGCAAAGCTGCTTGGAATCGTAGCGCGGCGCGGTTTCCAGATGGTTCGCCTCGGCGGCGGCGAATTGGGTGCGGCAGTCTTCCTCGGTGAAGAAAAGCGATCCGCCCTGGGCTTCGCTCAGGCAGCTTTGCAGATCGGGGAAGGCGGCGGCATCGGTCTTTTCCTCCTCGCAGGCGGCGAGGGTCAGAACGGCGGTGCCGGCCAGGAACAGGGCGACATGGCGGGAGCGTTTGCGGGTGCGATTGGTCATGATCAGCCCTCGATAAAATGCGGTTTGAAGCGCGACAGGTTATGGGTGATGCGCGAGGCGTCTTCGCGGATGCCCATGCCAACGCAGGTTTCCCCGACGATCCAGGCACCGATCACCGGATAGAAGCCGCCGAAATCGGGCAGGGGTGCAAGTGCCTGCACGATCCGGGTGTGGTGGTCATAGCTGGTATCGGGCGCGCGTTCGGTCTCGCGCCCGTCCTCGTGGATGACCACCCCGGCCCCCTCACGCGAGAAGATCGGTTTGGTGACATAGCCGGCCTGAAGCGCGGCTTCGGCGGCGGCAAAGGCATTGGCGATGCTGCGCGCCGGAGTGCCGCCATTCAGCGCCTCCTGGATGTCGTCCATGAAGAAGGCCGGCAGCAGATTGGGATGGCCGGGAAACAGCTGCCACAGCAGCGGCAGGATCGCCTTGTTCGACAGCACCGCCTTCCAGGGCGGTTCGATGAAGCGGGTGCCCGAGGTCGCGAGCTGGGCGGCAAAATCGTCGCGCAGCATGTCCTCCCATGGGTAAAGCTTGAACAGCGTGCCGATCACCCGGTCTTCGTCATCGGCGAACTGGCCATCCTCGGTCAGGCCGATCCCGGAAAGGTCGGTGAAATGCGCGCCCATTCCGGCCTCGCGCGCCGCCCAGGCCAGGGCCTCGACCGTGGCGTAATCTTCGGGATTGTCCTTGTCGGCGGCGAAATGGATATCGGTTTCGGGCGCTGCGATCTTGCCCCAGCGGGCGACCAGGGCTTCATGAATGGCGTTGAACTGGTCGGTTTCGGGCGAGAGCACACCCAGCTGTTGCTGCTGTTCCAGCCAGAGCCATTGGAAGGAAGCGGATTCGTAAAGCGAGGTCGGGGTGTCTGCGTTATATTCCAGCAGCTTGGCCCGGCCCTGACCGTCATAGGCCAGATCGAGCCGGCCATAAAGTTCCGGCTCGCCTGCCTTCCAGCTGTCGGCGATGAAATCCCAATGCTCGGCCGGGATGGCCATGCGGGTCAGCCATTCGTCGCTGGCAAGCGCGGTGGCGACGGCTTCGCGGGCCATGGCGTGCAGCTCACTCGAGGGATCCTCGATCCTGGTTTCGATTTCGGCCAGCGAGAAGCGATAGGCCGAGCTTTCCTCCCAGTAGGGGGCGCCGCCCATATCGGCGAAGGTGAAGCCGAGCTCTTCGGCCTGGGCACGCCAGTCGGGTCTCTCGGGCAAGCTGATCTTGTCCATGGCTTTGCGTCCTTCCCTTCACGTCCTGACGGTTGATGTTTGATGGCCCCGACAGCGACAGGATGCAAGCAAAGGTTGGTGCACCGGAATATTCATGCATTTCTGCCAGAAGATGTATGAAAGAACGATACGGTTCGTTTCATGCATGGCGGAAAGGATCATTGATGCGCACCTATTCAGTCGATGAGGTCGGGCAATATCTGGCTCGGGGCTTCTGGGTGGGGCGCATCGGGCTGGGCCCTTGGGATCATGGCAAGGAAATCCTTGTCAATCTGGACGGCCTGAGCCGTGAAAACAAGGTTCTGGCCAATCGGGCGATGGATGCCTTGGGAATTTCTGGGATTCGATTTCATCCCGACGGGAAGCGAAAGAAGGGCCGAGCTGGTGCTGAGCAACGACGATTCCGGAGCCTATACATGGTGGAGCTTCCGCTATTTTGCAGGTCAGGCCGCCAGAGCCCATGTGAATGTCGACACCGACATGGTTGAGAAGCCTGACGCGGGACCTGGAAGCTACACTTCGTATATATGGCTGCATGAGCTGGCTCATGCCCTGGGGCTGGGACATGCCGGACCCCATAGCCAGCTATGGCGTGGACAGCCTCAGCAGCAATGACGGTTGGCAGATGTCGGCAATGTCCTATTTTCGCAAAGCGAGAACCGCACCGTCAATGCCTCCTACGCCCATGTGCTGACGTCGATACCGGGCGATATGGCTGCGGTGGAACGCCTATACGATTTCGCGCGCAATGCCTCGGCCGGGGACACGGTCTATTTCTGGGGCAGCAATGTGTCCGGCACCTATGGCCGGATCGGTCAGGAGGTCATGCGCGGCGCGCTGAACGAGCCCTTCGCCATGACGATCATTGACGATGGCGGGCACGACACGCTGAATTTTTCGGGTGAAAGGCAGGCCGCGAGACTGGATCAGTCGCCGGGTTCGATCAATTCGGCCTTTGGGCTGACCGGCAATCTGCTGATCGAGCGCAGGAGCATCATCGAGCGCGCCATCGGCAGCAGCGGTGATGACCGGATCATCTGCGAGGCGGGCAGGGATCTGGCGGCTGGCGGGCTTGGGGCGGATGAGTTCGTCTTCCGGGGTGGGCAGATGAGAGTGGTCGATTTCCTCGGCAACGTCGATGAGCTGGTGATCGGGATCTTGGCACTCGGCCTGCCCGGTCTGCGGGTGGACGAGCTGCTTGATACGGCGGTCGTCGATGCCGGCAGCCTGCTGCTGCAATTCGGAGAAGGGATCGAGCTGCGCCTGCAGGGCATCCGCAGCGCCGATCTGCTGAACGACGATCTGATCCTGGTCTCAGCAGGCTCAGCCCGGCCCGGATTTCCACATGGCGTCCGACCTCAATCGAGCGTGCTGCGGAAACGCAGCAGGGCCAGCAGGCCAAACAGAACGGTAAAGCTGATCAGCGCGGCCAGAGGCTGGGCGACATCGGCAAGGCCGGCGCCTTTCAGCATTACCCCGCGGATCAGGCGCAGGAAATGGGTCAGCGGCAGGGTTTCGCCAATGGTCTGTGCCCAGTCCGGCATGCCCCGGAACGGGAACATGAAGCCTGACAGCAGGACTGATGGCAGGAAGATGAAGAAGGTCAGCTGCATGGCCTGCATCTGGGTGCGCGCCAGCGTCGAAACCAGATAGCCAAGGATGACCAGCGTCAGGATGAAGATTGAGGTACCGGCTGCCAGAAGGCCCATGCCGCCGACGAAAGGGACATGAAAGAGCCCGCGCGCCGCCATCAGCACGACCGCGACCTGCACCGCGCCCACCACCATATAGGGCAGGACCTTGCCCAGCATGATCTCCAGCGAAGTGGCGGGCATGGCCAGCAGGTTTTCCATGGTGCCCCGTTCGATCTCGCGGGTCAGCGCCATGGAGGTCATCATCATCAGGATCATCTGCAAGATCACCCCCAGCAGGCCGGGCACGATATTATACTGGGTGATGCCTTCGGGATTGTAGCGGCGGTGAACGACGATATCGACCGGCGGTTTGATCTCGCCGCTGTCGGTCTCCCGGGCCAGGGCGTCCTTGGCGACCGTGCTCAGCGTCGATATCGCGCCCGAGGCGACCGAGGGGTCGGTGGCATCGGCCTCGATCAGCATCTGCGGACTGTCGCCCCGCTCGACGCGGCGACCGAAATCCGAAGGGATGGTGACCACGAAGGCGACCTTGCCGCGCGCGATCAGGGCTTCGGCTTCGCCGGCGGTCGCGGTCGGATGGGTGAAGTCGTAATAGCCGGTCATTTCCAGCGCCGAGACCATGGCCCGGGTATAGCGATCCTGGGTCGGTGCGACCAGGGCTGCGGGCAGATGCTTGGGGTCGATATTGATCGCATAGCCGAATAGCAGAAGCTGGATCAGCGGCACCAGCAGCATCATTGTGAAGGTGACGCGGTCGCGGCGCATCTGGATCACCTCCTTGACCAGAAGGGCGCGCAATCGGGTGGGGGAAAACCAACTCATGACATATTGTCCTGGCTCTGATCCATCAGGCGGATGAAGACGTCTTCCAGACTGGTCTCGGATGGCTCGAAGGCGATGCCGGTCTCGCGCAGGGTGCGCTCCAGCAGGGCGCGGTCATGGCCGGTGATGTGCAGCGTGGCGCCGAAGGGGGCGATCTGGTCGATGCCCGGGGCGCCGGCCAGCTGTTTGGCGATCTTTCCGGGCCGCGCGGTATTGACGACGACCGTGCTCAGCCCGGCCTCGCGGATGACATGATCGACGGTGCCATAAGTGACCAGATGGCCATAGGCGATATAATTGATGCGGTGGCAGCGCTCGGCCTCGTCCATGTAATGGGTGCTGACCAGCACGGTCAGGCCGCGGGCGGACAGATCGTGGATTTCGTCCCAGAACTCGCGCCTGGCCTTGGGATCGACCCCGGCCGTGGGCTCGTCCAGCATCAGAAGCTGCGGCTTGTGCATGATGCAGGCCGCCAGCGCGAGGCGCTGCTTCCAGCCGCCCGACAGGCCGCCGGCCAGCTGTCGCTTGCGCGAGGTCAGGCCGAGATCTTCCAGCGTATCGCGCACGGCCTGATGCGGCAGCCCGTAAAGCCCGGCGACGAAGTTCAGGTTCTCCTCGATCGTGAGATCCTCGTAGAAGGAGAACTTCTGCGTCATGTAGCCGACTTGCAGCTTGATATCGCGCTGCTGGCTCAGAATGTCTAAGCCAAGCACCCGCCCGCTGCCGGCATCGGGCGTTAGCAGGCCACACATCATGCGGATGCAGGTGGTCTTGCCGGACCCGTTGGGGCCCAGAAAGCCGGCAATTTCGCCCTTTCTGACCGAAAGCGAGACATTATCGACCACCTTGCGCGCGCCGAAGGATTTGGTCAGGCCCTCGACCTCGATGACATCGGGCTCGATACCCGGTTCGGCGCTCATGGCGCCAGATCCACATCGATGATCTGTCCGGGCTTGAGCAGGCTGGCCCCGGGATCGGGGCGGGCCTCGACCATGAAGACCAGCTTCTGGCGGTTCTGCAGCGAATAGATCACCGGCGGGGTGAATTCCGGCCCGTCCGAGACATAGGTGACACTGGCGGTCTGGTTCTCGCAGCCGTCGCAATTCACCTGAAGCCGGCTGCCGATGGAAATCTCGGCAATGTCGGGTTCGGGGATGTAAAGGCGCAGCTTGACCGCGCCATCGGGCAGGTAGGACAGCACCGGCGCCGAGGGCGCGGCGATTTCACCTGGATTGCGGATCAGATCGAAGATGACGCCCGGCTCCGGCACGCGCAGCCGGCGCTGATCGAGCTGCCAGCTGGCGGCGTCGCGGGCAGCGCGGGCCTGCTCGACCGCGGCCGATGCCGCCGCTATCTGCTGGGGGCGGGCCGCCAGGCGGGCGACGGATAGCTGCGCCTCGGCCTCGGCGATCAGAGCATGGGCGATCTGGGTGCTGGTGCGGGTCCGGTCGAGATCGGATTGCGAGTTGATATTGCGCTTGCGCAGGCTTTCCTGGCGCGCAACCTCCTTGTCGGCTTCATCCGACTGGGCGCGGGCCGAGGCCAGCGAGGCTTCCAGCACCTCGATTTCCTCGGGCCGGCTGCCTTCGCTGAGATTGGCGAGCTGGCTTTCGGCCTCGGCCAGCTGGGCTTCGGTCTGCGCCAGCGCGATCTCGGCGTCCCGCCTTTCCATGATCGCGACGGTTTCGCCCTTCTCGACCCTTGTGCCGCGCTGAACCGGGATCTCCAGTATCTGCGCGGTGGCGAGGGGGGCGATGGCCACATATTCGCCCTCGACATAGCCGGTGGCAAGCGGGGCGGGCGGGGCACAGCCGGAAAACAGCGAGGATACCAGTGGAATGGCGCAAATGAACCCGATCATGATTCGGCTCCTAAGGTGGCGCGCAGGTTGGCGATCAGGCGGTCGGCAATCGCCTGCGCCTCGGCCTCGCCATAGGTTTTCCAGCCCATCACCCGGCAGATCACCGGCTGGCCGATGCGGAAATAGATCGCCTGCCCAAGCATGGAGAAAACCAGCAGCCGGGTGTCCTCGCCTTCCGGGTCGCCGCCGGTGACCATGGCGAAAAGCTGGCAAAGCTGGTGATGCTTGTCGCCCAGAAAGCGCTCATGGAGCAGATCGAGCACCGGCCCGCCCTCGGTCATTTCCCGCATCAGGAAGCCGGCGGTATCGGCGGCTTCGGGGGCGCGGGTCAGAAAGGCGGTGATCGCCCGAAACAGCAGCTCGATCTGCTGACTGGCCTGCCGGGGCGACAGCTTGGGTGGGGCGTCGGCCGGGCCGGCAATGACGCGGATACGGCGCAGGACTTCCTCGGCGCAGGCCAGGCGCAGCGCTTCCTTGCTGCCGAAGTGATATTTGATCGAGGCGATATTGGTTCGGGCTTGCTGCGCCAGCGTCCGGGTCGAGGTTGCGGCAAAGCCGTCACGGCCGAAGAGATGCAGCGCGGCGTTGATCAGATCGGCCCGGGTGCCAGTGGGTGGGGGTGAATTTTCCATACAATGATTTAATCAATCGTTTGATTGAATTGCAATCCCTCTTGCGTCACATGGCGAGATATTTGGTTAATCAATTGAAATTGTGTATATATTTCCTCAGACGTATTGCTGGGTGATATCATTCAGCTGGTGCATGACTACGATCCGGGCCAGATCGCCGATCGGTTTGTCGGAAACCAGATCGAGTCGGCCCGACACATAAAGCTCGGAAATTCCATGCATGGCCACGAACATGGCTGAGGCCTCGTCATGAGCGTCAGCGGGGGGGATTTTGGGCGCATGGGCGGAGATCTCGGCAGCGAGGCTGTCGATCAGACGGGTGATCGCGGCGGTATACCATTCGGGAAAGGCTTCGGATCGGCGCGGCCCCTCGAAAAGCGCCCGAAACAGCAGGGATTCGGTCTTGATCAGCTCAAGATAGCTGGCGGCAAGCAATTGGATCCGTTCTGCCGGGGCGACGTCTGGAAGTTCTTCGAAAAGCTTCGCGATCCGTTCGAAATTGTCGCGGTTTACATGCCAAAGCACGTCTGGCAGGCTTTCGAAAAGATTGTAGATCGTACCTGGCGTATAGCCCGCCGCTTTGGCCAGACGCCGCGCTGTCAGGGCCTCGGGTCCGTCTTCGATGATGATCTGGCGGGCGATATCCAGCGTCAGCTGGCGCAGCTCCTCGCGGGAACGGCGCATGGGAGGGGTGTCGTCTCCGATGTTCTCAGGTGCCTCGTCGGTCATCGCAGAGGTCCGCTTTCGTCATCTGGTTGTGCCGCGCGCCTATTGAGTCTGTTCCTGCATTGGCCGTCTGTCAACGCAGGTGAGATGCAATGACTGGATATTCGCCGATCCGACAGGTTGTTGACGGCCAGATTGCAATCATTTGACCGTCCTCGGGATTCGGTGACTTGATGTAACCGCCACATCTATGGGAAAGCTTAACTCTGGGTAAGAGTGCCCGGTGTCCGTTTGTGACTGAGCTACTCCCCAACTCTTGGACAGATTCCGGGGTAATTTAAGCTACTGCCTGCGCCTGCTGATCGGTTTCGATGCTGTTGAAGTAGACCACGGCAGGCGGCTGGCCGCCATGGGCAGT
>JBKEBH010000148.1:0-1514 GCA_047973065.1 Paracoccus sp. (in: a-proteobacteria)
CCGACACGACGGCGAAGAAGACGAAGGCGAAGGTCACCCCAAGGGACGCCATCAGCTGCGCGTCGAACACCACCTGCCGATAGTTCGAGGCCCAGTTGAACACCATGTTCGGATTGGCCGCGAAAGGGTTCCATTGATGGAAGGACACCCAGATCACATAGAAGAAGGGGACCACTCCGAAAAAGAACAGAATGATCATCGTGGGTGCCAGCAGTAGCCAGCCCAAACGATTGGAGTGCATGCGCAGATCCTCCGGCGTCATGGGGGTCAGGGCGGATGGCCGGGGCCGCGAACGGCCCCGGTCCTCGGCAGAGAGCCTTATTGACGGTAACCGAGCGCCGTCAGTTCTTCCTCGGCCTTCTGAGCCATCTGGTCGACACCCGCATCGGCTTCGATCTGGCCGGTCAGGATCTGGTAATAGATCGGGGCCAGTGCCTCGCGAAGCTGGGCGTGGAACGGATAGGCCGGCGCGCCGCCGAAGATCGCGCCCTGATCCTTCAGCATGGTGAAATAGCCGCCAAGCTGGCCGTCCAGTTCCTGGACTTTCGGATCTTCGTAGGTCGCGTTATTGGTGATGCGCGACCCGGCGACCGCCCAGTCAGGCTGCAATTCGTCCTGAGCGATGAACTCCAGGACCAGCATCGCCGCTTCCTTGTTTTTCGAGGTGATCGGGATGCCAAAGGCGCCGCCGTCGTAATAGCCGACATAGCCTTCGCCCGCCTGCGCCTGTTCCATCACGCCTTCCGACATCGGCGGCAGTGCGACGCCGATATTGCCGACAACCCGCGACTGGTTTTCATCCGAGGCGATCCAGGCGGCGTTTTCGCCATAGATCATCCCCTGCGCGGCACGGCCCGCGGCCATGGTCGTCGCGGTTTCGGTCCAGGTCGATTGCACCGATTCCGGCGGCGCGAGGTCGCGCAGTTGCAGGACATAGCGCATCGCCTCTTTTGCCTCGGGCGAATTCATCCGGCCACCGCTTTCCACGGTCGCGGCAAAGTTGTTTTCCGCGTCGATGCCCCAGTTATAGACACCGAAGGTCGGCAGCACGGTTTCGACATATTCGTACCAGCTGGCCGGGTGGCCGGTATGTGATTGCGAGGTCGTGCCCCACAAGTCGCCGCCATTGGCCTGCCCCCATTCGGTGAAATACTCGGCAATGGCCACATAGTCTTCATGTGTGGTCGCCGGTGCCAGGTCCTTGCCGGTCTTTTCCTTGTAGGCCGCCTGATGTTCGGGATCGTTGAACAGGTCAGTGCGGTAGAGATAGGTCTTGATGAAAGCTTCGACCGGAATACCGAAGAGGTTGCCATTATCGCCACGGAACGATTCCGCGAAGCTGGTGAAATGGCCCTCGTCGTAATTCGGCGATTTCAGCGCCGGATTGTCCACCAGAAGCTGGGTGGTATCGGTCAGGAAGTCGCGCGACAGATAGGCATAGACGATGTCCTGCTCGATATAGACCATGTCATAGATGCCGGTCCCGGCCTCCATGTCCTTGATCGCCTTGTCAT
>JBKEBH010000149.1:0-9206 GCA_047973065.1 Paracoccus sp. (in: a-proteobacteria)
TGCGCCGTGGCCTGCCTCTTCGATCTTCTCGCGGCCTACAGGACCGGTGCCGATGCTGGACATTCTGAACGGGCTCGATGAACCGGCATGGGCCGGGCTGACCGCGCTGGCACTGGCCATCATCGGGGCGATCGGCGCCGTGCTGAAAGGCCTGAAAAGAAAACCGATGGGGACCGGACCGTCGGTCAAAGATCCGATTTCAGGTCTTGCTGCCGAGATCCGCGCCCTCGTCGCCCGGCAGAACGACATCGCCACCGAGGCCGACCGCCGCTTCGATCGCATCGACCGGGATCTCGCCCGGATCCACACCGACACCCAGGTCATCCGCGAGCGCCTGCCGCCGCGCTGATTGCCGCCTTCGACAACAGACATGCAACCAGCCGTCCCCAATTTCGGGGGCGGCTTTTCCACATGGAGAACCGACATGAGTTTCTATCAGCACTGGCGCAATGCTCCGGCCGACGCATGGCGCTGGCCGGATTTTTCCCCGGCCGAAATCGCCTGCCGCGGCACCGGCAGGCTGCTCGTCAACGAACAGGCCCTCGACCGGCTGCAGGCTCTGCGCCGCGCCCTCGGACGACCGATGATCGTAAATTCCGCCTATCGCAGCCCGGAACACAATGCCCGGGTTGGTGGCGCAAAGAAATCGCAGCACCTGTCCGGCGCGGCGTTTGACATCTCCATGGCCAACCACGATCCGGAGAGTTTCATTGCCGCCGCGCGCGAAGCCGGCTTCACCGGCATTGGCACCTATCCGCGGTCGAACTTCGTTCATATCGACATCGGACCGGCCCGGGTCTGGGGCGAGCCCTTTCCGGACCGGGCCTCGCGCTTTGCACCCGACCGGCCCCCGGCGCGCGAAAAGCTGGCAGACAGCCGCACCATGAAGGGAGGCGGCGCGGCCGGCGTCGCGACAGTCGGTGCCGCTGGCATCGAGATTCTGCAGGACACAATCGCAGAGACGCAGGGCACCGTACAGGCGCTGGTGCCCTGGCTCGACACCTTCCGCTGGGTCTTCATTGCGCTGGCGCTGGCCGGCATTGCCGTCACTATCTACGCCCGGCTGGACGACTGGAAACGGGGGCGGCGATGATCGCCGCCCTCACCACCCTCTGGCGGCGGGCACAGCCCTGGCTGATCCTCGCCGCCGCCATTCTTCTCTTCACCCTCGGCGCAAGGCGATCCGGCGAATCCGCCGGTCGCGCCGCCGAGCGCCTGCAACAGATCGAAAGGACCAATGATGCGCTGCGGCACATGTTGGAAGCCGGGGCGGATCGGCCCCGTGATCGTGATGACCTCGCTGACAGGCTGCGGGATGGCCGGTTCTGAACATCGCGCCTGTCCGCCGGTGATCCAGTATCCGGCGGCGGTGCAGGAACGGGCGGCAGCGGAGATCGAGGCGCTGCCGCAGGAATCCGTCATCGCGGGGATGATGGCGGATTACCATGTGCTGCGGCAGCAGGCACGGGCTTGTACATCCGCCGAAACGGGTCGGCACGGTTGAATCGGGCGGAGAGCCGACTTGCGGCGGCGCGGCGTGGCGGCTGCCACAATCGGCGATTGCAGCCGTTCACACGCGCCGCAGCGAAAATCTGGCCATCACAAAGGCGTATGGAGAGCGGAGGAACTGCGTCATGGCATCTTCCCGTCAGTCACGACACGCAAGGCAAGCATGATCAGCGCAAGTGCCCCGATCCATGCGGCGGCGATCCGGAAGGCGATGCCGATCCAGACTTGCGGATAGCGCTCACGAATGAACTGGCTGGTGCCCCAGAGATAAAGCAGTCCCAGATTCGCGCCGACAAACGCCCCTGAAAGCGTGATGATGCGGGCTCTGTCCGGCCCGGGATCGGGGACCGAGACGATACCGATCACCCAGCCGCTGATCGCCGTGATGGCGAGGACAAGCGGGAACAGCCTGCCGGGGGTCAGGGCGGCCAGTGCGCAGGCCGCGAAGGCACCGGCAAACAGCAAGGCATCGAGCGGCCTCGGCCCTCCGCCCATCAGTCCCCCGCCCAGCATCGCGATGAAGAAGGCGGCAAGGGTCCAGCGTGCGCGCCGCGCTTCGAACCAGCCGATCAGCAGGCCAAGCGCAATCACCAGCAGCGCCTGTGCGGGCGTCGAGAAGGGATGCAGCATCCCGGTGTAGAAGCCCTTGAGGCCGGGAATCGGGCTATGGGCAAGGGCTGGCGTTGGCGCAAGCGCCAGAACGGCCCAGCCAAGCCTTCCGAGCCGCATCTTCAGGCGGCACCGGTCAGGAATGCGACGCCGAGCATCGAGATGACGGCGCCGGCGATGCGCACGGCGACGCGGCCGGCGGGCCATCTGATCAGCAGGCCGAAGCCGATCCCCAGCAGATGCAGAAGCCCCGTCGCGATCACGAAACCGGCGGCAAAGGCAAATGCGTTGACCGAGGACGGAAGCTCGGCCCCATGGGCGTAGCCGTGAAATACTGCAAAGCTGCCGACCAGAACCGCCGCGACCCAGATCGGCGCCCGGACGGTCAGGGCGATCATCATGCCCAGAACGATGGCCGAAAGGGCGATGCCCGTCTCGATTGCGGGCATCGGCACGGCGAGAATGCCAAGCACCGCGCCGAAGGCCATGACGATGGGAAAGACGACCGGAAGAAGCCAGATCGCGGGCGCACCCAGAAACGCGCCCCAAAGCCCGACCGCCACCATCGCAGCCACATGGTCCCAGCCAAGGATCGGGTGGCTGAACCCGGCGACGAGCCCGCCGCCATATCCCTCGCCGACATGGGCGGCGGCGGGCAGGCCGAGGCTGGCGAGGATGATTGCCAGACAGAGAATAACTGGGGCTTTTGTGTTTGTCATGCGACTGCGCCTTTCTTTCGGGTTTCGATTGCTGTTCTGGAAGTTTGCGGACACGCCGCGCAATGTTTCATCGGTCTAGAATCCGCTCAGCCGCTGGATGACCCAGAAGGCGGCGATGCTGCCGATCCCGTAGCTGGTTATCCGCGTCAGGCCGGCGCGCGCCCGCGCCAGCACCGGGATCAGGCGGCGCAGCAGGATAGTTATGGTCAGCACGAAGCCGATGAACAGCAACTGCCCGATCTCGACCCCGATATTGAAGGACAGGAGCGCCAGCGGAATGTCGTCCTGCGGCAGGCCGATCTCGATCAGCGCGCCGGCGAAGCCAAGCCCGTGGATCAGCCCGAAGCCGAATGCGATCAGCGCCGGAAACCGCTTGGCCACGGGATCGCGGCGTTCGGGGGGCAGGGCCAGCTCACGCGCCAGAAAGACGATGGAGAGCGCGATCACGGCTTCGACCGGCGCCGGGGGTAGGGTGAACCAGCCCATCGTGGCCGCGACCAGGGTGATGCTGTGGGCAAGCGTGAATGCCGTCACGGCCCAGAACAGGCGGCGCGGCTCGCGCACCAGAAGCAGCAGCGTCAGCACGAACAGCAGGTGGTCGAGCCCTTCGAGAATATGCGTGACCCCCAATGCGACATAGCTGGAAAACACCTCGGCCCGGCCGACATTTTCCGGGACGACAAAGCCGGGGCTGCCGGCCGTCAGCCGCTGCGTCGCGGCCTGTCCCGAGGCGGTCTGATAGCGCACAAGCGTATCGGTTCGGGTCTGGTCCAGCCCGGTGATGCGGATCTCGCCGCCCGCAAGCCCGCCGGGGCAGGTCGCGACATAGGCGACGCTCCAGCCGCGCCCGTCGAAGCCGGGTGGCGGCAGGGGATCGCTGGTGCAGTTTTCCGGCAGTCGCGGCAGGATCGGCATCGGCTGGCCGCTGACATCGGGCATCCGCCAGGTGACGCGCCAGCGGTCATTGTCCAGTGCCGTCAGTTCAAGATAGCCCGGATCGAGCGCATGGGCCGAACCCGGCAGCGGCTGCAGGATCGCCATCAGCAGCAACAGAAGACCCGCAAGCGACCTCATGGCGGGGTCTCGTCAGCGATGACCGGCGGTTCCAGGCTGTAGCCTGCCAGCAATTGCTGGATATAGGCGTCGCGCAGCCGGCGCGCCTCGGCGCTGCGCCATTCCGCCAGCACCCGGTCGCGCACCGTGTCGAACGGCGGCAATGCCCCGTCGCTGCGCCGGTCCAGCCGCACCAGATGCGCCCCGAAGCCGCTTTCGACCGGACCGGACCATTGGTCTTCGGGCAGCGCTGCCACCGCGGCGCTGAAACCCTTGCCGAAGACCTGTTCGACAATCGGGCTGGCCATGTCATCGACCGCCGCCGGCAGCATGGTTGAGGCACTGATACCGGCAGGATCGGCACCCTGTTCCAGCTCTGCCCTGACCGCCTGAACCTGTTCCGGGCCGGCCCCGGGCGGCAGGAGGACCTGCGCAAAGCTCAGCCTCGCGTCGCGATTGAAGCGCGCGGCATTCTCTCGGTAAAATGTGTCGAGCGTTGCGTCGTCAGGCGTCAGTGCCGCCGCCGGCGCCTCGGCCAGAAATTCGAGCTTGTTGCGCAGCCGGTTGCGGATCATCGTATCGCCCTGATCCAGCCCGAGCGCCAGCGCCTCGCGGACCGAGGCCTCCTCGACCGCCCATTCCCGGATCATCAGGCGCAGCTCGGCAGGGGTCGGCGCGCGCTGCCGGGTCGAGATGAAATCGAGGGTCAGCCGCTGCGCCTCGCCTTCGGACAGGCGCAGCACATCCCCCGCTGGCTGCCCGGATGCCGGGTTGCGCAGCTGATAGATACCGAAGATCAACCCGCCGATGACGAAGAAATGCAGAAGAGGCGAGGCGACGATCGCCCTGAGCTTCGATTTCGGCATCACTTCCGGCCTGTCCGCCATGCCCGATCCGTCCATTTCATGCATCGGGCCGGGCGGTCGGGGCCGCAGCCCCGCACCGGCCTGCTCATGTCTCACTTGGGCGGCGCATACCAGATGGGCGAGCTGTAGGCACGTTCATTGACGATCATCGGCACGTCGTCGGCGAAATTCGCATCCTCGAAATAGGCCGCGTCATAGGCCGTCCAGCGTGGGGTCGGGATTTCAAGCACGCGCGCGTAATAGAAGGCCTTCTGGGTCGGGTCGAATTCGGGATCGGTCCAGACCGTGATCAGTTCGGAAGCGCCGATGGTGTTGGTGAAGGTCGCATTCGCCACATCGACGGTATTGCCGACCGGGGGCAGCTTGCCGTCGGCATCGGGCTGGCGCTCGCCCGACCAGGCAACGTCATGGACCTTTTCATGCATGCCGCCATCGGCATCGAGCCAGCCCTTGACGATCTGGATCCGGTCGAGATTGCCCGAGAACGGATCCTTCATCGCGGCAACCAGGAAATTCGGCGCACTCGCCCCTTCGGGTGCGGGCGCGAGATCGCCGCCCATCGGCACGCCCTTGCCGTAACCGATATTGGCAGGGGTCCGTCCCAGTGCATCCTCGGGAACAAAATCCCAGCCGCCGAAGAAACGCAGCGTGATGCGTGTGCCGGTGGTGCCATAGACCTCCTTGCGCTTCATCGCGTCCCAGATCGAGGCGCGGGTGTTTTCCGGCGCCCAGACAGCGGTCAGGCCCGAAGCGCCGAGCTTCCAGTCCTTGACCGTTCGGCCTTCGAAATCGAAGGCATTCCCGGTCGAGCGTTCCGGCCCCGGCTCGCTGGCGGTAAACTTGCCCCAGAAATTGTTCTCTTCGGTCGAGGACACGCCGGTATGCGCATCGGTCGAGCCGACAAAGCCGAACTTGAACGGGTTGGTGCCGAACTCGTCTTCGAGCTTGAGGCCGCGCTTCAGCGCCTCGCGGGCATATTCGTGTTCGATCATGCCCGGCTCCTTGGGCACGACATTCAGGTTGCCCTGATCCCAGATTTCAAAATTCGCGAATTCGTCGGCAGGGGCAAGCGAGGGATGCTGTTCGGACGTGCCCTTGCCCTGCGTGATCTCGTAAAGCGGTTCCCACCGGGCGCGGGTCGCGGCCCATTCGGCGTCGATGGGCTTGCCATCGGGGGTTTCGGTCGCAAACATCAGCCCGTTCGACAGGTTGCCGTTATGGGGGACCGCCAGAACCTGCCCGCCGGTCTTTTCCTCGTAAGCCTCCATCCATTCCCAGAACTGGTTGGGGATTTCGCTTTCGAATGTGGTATAGGGCGGCACCAGATCGGCGATGTCCTTGCCGTCGCGGTAAACCACGTTGCGGTGCAGGTTGTTGCCGCCGCCGTAATTCGACGACCATTCATAGCCGATCAGCGCGGTGAACTTGCCCGGATTGTTATGGCTTTCGACGATCCCGGTCATCTTGTGCCACATGTCCAGCAGGGTCTTCGCATCGGTCACCGCGGCGGGGATCTTGCCCTCGCCCTGATAGGCGATCATTTCCATCATCACGGCGCTGGCGGCTTCGCCGCCCTCATGCATCCCGTCATGCCAGCGCTTCAGCACCGGGTCGGACATCAGATTCGGATCGCCGTCATAGATGCTGGCCACCGATCCGAGCGCATCGGAATGGTCCGCGACCATCAGGAAATCATAGGGCCGAGACAGCCGTACCTGCTGGCCGGTGCTGGATGTGATCTCGCCGCCCTCGGCATATTGCAGCGCCTCTTCGGGGCCGACACGGGTGCCGCTGGCAAAGGCGTCGCCCGACCAGCTGGTATGCAGGTGGATCTCGCCCCAGAGTGGCTGGGTCGCGTAATTATGGCCGGCATAGGGCGAATAGCCCTGCTGGTTGAAAAATCTCTCGGCATTCGCCGGGGAAACGGTCCCGGCATCGCCACCATCCTGCGCCAGAAGCGGGCTGGCAAGAGCGGTCGAGGAAAGCAGAATAAACGCAATATGTTTTGTCATGCCGAATACCTTTGTCGATAAATGTGCTGATACTGTACGCATACTTTTTCTTATGTGAAAAGTTGTTTCGGACCTTTCCCGGTCGTCCCGCCGGGAATGATCGCAGCATTTCACCCAACCAAATTTGTTGAGATGATTGCGGGCAGTCGCGTCGTCTTCTACGCCGCGCGGCCTTTCGTCGATTGCCGCGGATCGCCGGACCGATCGGTTCGGGGGGGCGCCATGCGGCATCACATCACCTGCGAAGGGCAGCTTTGGGCCGCGAATGCCGTCAGTGATGTGCCAGATAAACCTCCGAAACGTAGCCCGAAACGCCGGGCCTGTCAGTGAGGAAGACCCGCAGCAGACCTTACCGTTGTTCGTCACGCAGTTCTGGCGGGTGAGGCGCGTTCGGTCAGGCAGGCCGATGATGATCTTGTGGTCGAGGCTCGGGCCCTCGCGGAGCTTCTGAAGATCATCTGGCCCGGCACCTTTGACCACTGCATCAGAACCAACCGCGCATCCGGTGGCGAGCGTAAGCGCGAGAAAGGTCATCAAAGTCTGTCGGAAGTCGATTGCGCAGCTGTGCAGGCAGCTTGCGCAGGGATATTTCACGAGATAGCTTCTATGAACAGTTTAAGCATGGAGCCTCTTTTGAAAAAGTTGCCTATTGCAATGGTGTTTCCTGTAGCCCTGCTCATTGGTCTCTCTGCCGAAACCCCGAGAGTCGAAGCGGCCACGATTGAAGTCGTCCCCGCCTATAATCTTGACGAATACTGCAGGGATCAGGCGAAAGGAGACCGCGACAAGGTATTTTCATGCACAATGGAGCAGGCTGAGGCTCGTGCGGAAATGTACGAGCTGTTTCCATCCGTTCCTCAAGAGCGCCGCGTTCACTGCGATGGGGTTGGTCTCGTTGGTTCGGCCAGCTGGGGTCCTGGTTCTTTTATTGAATATGTGGAATGCATGAAAACCGGCGAGAAATAATCGCGCCCCGGGATTGGCGAACACCACCAGTGCGCCGCTGACTGATAGGTCAAAAGCCCTAATCAGTCCCACTTTGGTGGTCCAGTTTAATTGTTAGCGCATGACCGAGGGCTGATCCTTCCCTCGCGAAGATGCTGCACCGATAGTCGAACGGCCGGTTCGGTGAACGCCGCATTGCGGCATCCCGATATCGCGAAGGGCAGGATTGGGCCGGTCGCACCCCTGATTACTGCGGGGTGACATCACGCATGCCCTTCTGGATCAGCAGGGCCACCTGATCGGCGGTGAACTTGAAACTCTGGCCGTCTGGGATGCGCTGCGCGGAGATCGGGTATTTCGGCCGACGCGGATCGATGCCGGTGATCCGGAAGGTCTCGCGTCCGGTGGTGAACTGGCGGCCGTAATCGGCGGCAGACAAACCAAAGGCTTCGGCGAGCGCCTCGAAGCGCAGCCGCTCCGGGTCGAGCACGGTTCCGTCGGGAAGCGGAATAGATACGCGGAATCCGAGGTCAAAGCCCCAGCGAAGATCCATCGCGGTGATTTCGTTCGCCTCGACCGCAAGGCCGTGCCGGGACGCAACCTCTCTGCAGGCCTCCAGCATCTCCCGCTGAAGGCGCTGGCAGAGCACGGGGGTCAGGTTTCTCGGCGGCTTCGCGTTCGGCATGTCGGGTTCGGATCCTCGGGACAGAGATCCCGATCATCCTATGGCATATGCCGGTCGGCATCAAACCCGCCGCGCGTGGTCCCGAGCCCCCGTTTCCCCACCCAGCCTGTTTTTGTTGAGTCAGTGTTGAGTCGCCGGGTTGGTATGATGATACCACACGACCGGGCTTGGCGTAGCGTGCTGTTATGATTGCGTAATTTTGGTTGCGGGGGTAGGATTTGAACCTACGACCTTCAGGTTATGAGCCCATAGTCCTGAAATTTCAATAAGTTGGCAATATCAATGCCTTACGCAGCAAGTCTTTGATTTGGCCGGATTTCCTTCCCTGCATCCAGCAGCATTGGCACGGATTCGCGCGCAAAACAGGCGCGAATCCCGCAGTCGCAGGTTGATGTGGCGTTGATGTAGAGCGGTTTCGCCTCACCGCCGATCACCATCGCGGATGGCCCAATCCACACGCATTTCCGCAGATCCTTCTGCCCAAGCTCGACCCGCATCCAACCGAACTCGGATCGTCCGGACATGCGCGGGCACTTCTGGCAGACTGCGCGACCCTTGTTACGCACGGGGCAGCAGGGGCAAACGGCGGGGAGTTTTGCTGCAGGCATGAAGTTGCCTCCAAATCCCACGCCCCCCGCATCGTCGGCGCTGCGCCGACAGGCAAACGCGCCACTTGCCCTTATTCCGAGAACGCGCGCCGCGCCGAGGCCAGCTTCATCCAGTCCCGCCCGCCAAAGGCCACGAGGGCGAGGTAGATCTGTCGCGCCTCCATGTCCGGCCTGAAGACCACGGTCAGGCGGTGACCGGC
>JBKEBH010000167.1:0-1677 GCA_047973065.1 Paracoccus sp. (in: a-proteobacteria)
CCCACGATCACACTCCTCAAAGCGGTTGACAATACCGGCACCGATGCCGATGCCGTCGACACCGACTGGACACTCACCGCTGCCGGCCCAGGCGACCCCCCGGTCGTCCAGACCGGTACGGAAGGCGAGGCCGCGATAACCGCGGCTAGCGTGCCGCCGGGGTCGTATGTGCTCAGCGAATCGGGTGGACCGTCCTACTACACGGCCTCCGATTGGACCTGCTGGGATAATGCCACCCCCGGAGACACATCGACCGCCGCCATGGCGACGATCGATTTGGCTCTCGGCGATGCGGTCACGTGTGAGATCACCAACACAGCGGTCGCGGGGGAGTACACCTATTCCAAGGCCGTCGATCTCGACGGTGATGCCGCGACCGACGATGACGGAGCGACCGTCGAACCGGGCGACACCATCACCTACACCCTGACGCTTACCCACAGTACGGGCGCACCCGTCGACGATGTCGTCCTCTCCGACAACCTTGCTGCGGTCCTCGACAACGCGACCCTCGTCGAACCGCTCGCGGCCGGGTTGACACTCGACGGGACCAATCTCGTTTGGACGGTCGCAACCCTGGCACCGGGCGATGAACTAACAGCCAACTACCAGGTAACCGTCAACCCGGATGCGTGGGGGACAACTATCGGAAACGTCGTTACCTCTGAGGAGGGGGAGTGCGAGGTCGATTGCGACACGAGCAACCCAACCCCGGCATATGACCTCGCCAAGACCGCCGACCCGGCCGATGGCTCCGCGGTGCAACCGGGCGATCAAGTCGACTACACGTTGACTGTCACCAATGTCTCCGACGCGGAAGTAAGCGGTGTTCAGATCACCGACGACCTGTCCGACGTGCTCGACAACGCGATCCTTGAGATCGTCAACGGGCTTGTCGTCGATCATGCCGACCCGGCGACCTTCCCGGCTGGCACGGCCTTCGACCCCGCAACGAGTGTGCTCACATGGTCGGTGCCGACCCTGCTCGCCGGTGCTGACCCAGCCGAGCTGACATATTCGGTGCGCGTCAACCCCGACCAATGGGGTGCGTCCCTGCGGAATGTGGCGACACCACCGCCCGATACCGGTGGGGAGTGCGAGACCGATTGCGATACCGAACATCCGATCCCGGCGTGGACTCTTACCAAGACCGCAGACCCGGCCGACGGTACATCGGTAGAACCGGGAGATGAGGTGACCTACACGCTCGCCTTGACCAATATCGGCGAAACGTCAGTCACCGGAGCAAAGGTCACCGATGATCTCAGCGATGTTCTAGACAACGCAACTCTTGTCGAACCGCTCGCAGACGGGCTCGAAGTATCGGGTAACACGCTCACCTGGTCGGTACCCGCTGTCGAAGTTGGTGACACAGTTTCGGTGAACTATACGGTCACCGTCGATGCCGCCCAGTGGGGCGAGAAGCTGCACAATGTGGCGACGCCGACCGGCGGCGGGGCATGCGCCACCGATTGCGAAACCGAACATTCCACACCGAACTGGACACTCGTCAAAGCCGCTGATCCAGTCGACGGGAGGTTGCTCGACCCCGGAGACCGGGTGACGTACACGCTGACTGCGAGCAACACGGGAGACGGAACCGCGACCGATATCGAGGTAACCGACGACCTCTCAGGATTGGATGGGCTAGCCAATCTCGACGTCGCCTCGATAGCC
>JBKEBH010000176.1:0-6201 GCA_047973065.1 Paracoccus sp. (in: a-proteobacteria)
TCCCGAAATGAGCCCTTGCCCCGGCTGCGGCTCATTTCGGGAGGATAGGATCATAACCCGATTCTTCGTGCTGAAGCAGGTCCGACTGAAAGTCGGAGGGTTGTACCCAGACGTGGATACTAAACATCTAGCAGCTATCCCAACATTTCCAATGATCAATCGAGGCGATGGTGGGCGCATATTGCTTGCAAGGACCGCACAGCGAAGCCTGAATCATGCAAGCAGCCCAAAACCTATGGGGCTGGTGCTTGGTACTCTGCGTTTGCGTCTTATGTACGGTGATAGGGCAGGCCGGCCAGAATGGAGGACGCGCGGTATAACTGTTCGGCCAGCATGACCCGGACCAGCATATGTGGCCAGACCATTCGGCCAAGGCTGATCTGCCAGTCGGCGCGGCTGCGCAGGGACGGGTCCAGCCCGTCTGCGCCGCCAATGACAAAGCAGATATCGCGGCCCTGATCGCGCAGATCGGCGATACGGGCGGCAAAATCCGGGGAACTGGGCTGATCGCCGCGTTCGTCCATCATCACCACGAAGGCGCCGGAGGGGATGGCGCGCTCGATCAGCGGAGCCTCGGCGCTCATGCCGCCGCCGCGCTTGTCCTCGACTTCGACGATCTGAACCGGCGGCAGGCCAAGCCCGCGCCCGGTCCTGGCGAAACGGTCGAGATAATCGGTGATCAGGGTCAGCTCGGGCGATTTGCGCAGCCGACCGACGGCAAGAAGGGTGATGCGCATGGAAGTGTTCGCCCCGTGTCGGCTGTGCCCGGCGGTGCCCGCCGGGCCAAGGGTCGGGACGGCGCGCGTCCCGTCAGTCGGCGCTTAATGCGCGGGGCTGTCGCTGCGCAGCGCCTTCAGCTGGTCGGTGGGCATCCACATCTTTTCCAGCTGATAGAAATCGCGCACTTCCGGACGGAAGACATGGACGACGACATCGTTGGTGTCGATCAGTACCCAGTCGCCGGCATCCTTGCCCTCGATCCGGGCGGTGCGCCCGGTGGCTTCCTTGATGCGCTGCGCCAGCTTTTCGGCGATGGTGGCGACCTGACGGGCATTGCGGCCCGAGGCAATGACCATGTGATCGGCCATGGCAGAGCGCCCGCGCAGGTCGATGGTCACGACATCTTCGGCCTTGTCGTCATCAAGGGACGTCAGCACGCGGGTCAGGATCTCGTCGCTGGACAGATCGTGCGGCGCGGCGGTCACATTCGGCTGGTCTGCCGATTGGACGGTGTTGGACAGGGGTTCATCCTCCGGTCATCGCGCCTGATCTCCCCGGCGCCGGGTTGAGTTCAATATAGCACGCGGAAGGGGTTTCTCAATCGGTCGAGATCAGTTTCGGCGTCTCATCGCCGTCAATGTCCTGCAAAAGCCTCACTTCGCGCTGCGGGAAGGGGATGGTGATGCCGTTTTCCTTGAACGCATCCCAGAGCGCGAGGAAGACCTGACCGCGCACATTGGTCAGCCCGCCCTGCGCGTCCGAGATCCAGAAGCGCAGCACATAATCGACGGAACTGTCGCCAAAGCCGGTGATCCAGCAGACGGGCGTGCGCTGCGCCAGCACCCGTTTCACCGACATCGCGGCATTGATCGCGACCTTGGAGACCTTGTGCGGATCGTCCCCGTAAGCGGTGCCGAAATGAACGTCGAGCCGGACGAAATCATTGGTATGGGACCAGTTGACCACCTGATTGGTCACCAGATCTTCGTTCGGGATCAGGTATTCCTTGCCGTCGCGGGTGACCACCGAGACATAGCGGGCGCCAAGCGCGTCGATCCAGCCGAAAGTGTCGCCAAGACTGATCACGTCTCCGGGCTTGACCGATTTGTCCATCAGGATGATCACGCCCGATACGAGGTTCGAGACGACTTTCTGCAGGCCGAAGCCCAGGCCGACGCCGACTGCGCCCGAAAAGACTGCAAGGCCGGTCAGGTCGATCCCGGTCGCCCTCAGCCCGATGAAGATCGCCAGGGTGAACAGGGAAATCTGCAGGATCTTGGCGGTCAGCACCTGCATGGCCGGCGACAGGTCGGCCGAGCTGGCCAATTTGCGCGAAACCGCGCCGGTGATCAGCCGGGCCGAGGCGAACAGCACGGTCATCAGGATCAGCGCCTGAATGACGGTCAGCGCCGAGATCCGCAGCGCGCCGATATTGATCGCAATGCTGTCCAGCAGGGTTTCGGCCGAAGTGGAAAGTCCGGTCAGATAGAGCACCGCCCAGATCCAGGCGATCCATTTGGCGATGCGCCGGATCAGTGGATTGGCGATCAGCCGCGACAGGAAGGCGATCAGCAGCACGGCGGTTGCGATCGCTGCGGCCAAGGCGATCAGCTGGCTGCGCGAGGGCCAGGTGAGCTGGCGCATGATCAGCACGGTTCCCCAGGCCAGGGCGGTGAAAATGATCAGCCGCATCCGGCGGTCGATCATCAGCCCGAGCCGCAGCCGCCATTTCGGCCAGCCGGACCGGGTGCGCAGCCAGGCCCTGAGCCGGGGCGACAGGAAGCGGGCCAGCAGATAGGCGATCATGAACAGGGCCAGCACCGCGCCGATCTGATACATGCGATGGGGCACCATGGTGGTGCGGACCAGAAGGTCGATCTGGTCCCAGAATCCGCCAGCGGCATTGATGATCTGATCGGAGGTCGGGGTATTTTCCATGGGACTGATTAGACAGCCGGATATTGGGTCCCGCAAGGGGCCGGAGTGGGGCAGGCGATAAAATTCTCTTGCCAGAATCCGGCGGCCTCGCTAGGGCATCGGCAGGAATACGGGAGACGCTGGCGAAAGTCAGGGCCGAAGGAGCAACCGCCCCGGTAAACTCTCAGGCATCAGGGACCGTTTCCTGCAAGAACTCTGAAGAGAGGCCCGTCCGGGCCCGCCGAAGGATGACGATCTCAGGCGCCCATGGCCGATCCGGCCGGGCAGGGACAGAGGGGGCAGCCAACCCGCGCATTTCGCGCAAGGAGGATGCCATGACCGATCAAAATTCCGATGCGCTCAAGCGCACGCCGCTTTATGAGCTGCATGTCTCGCTGGGGGGCAAGATGGTGCCCTTCGCCGGCTGGGAGATGCCGGTGCAATATCCGATGGGCGTCATGGGCGAGCATCTGCATACCCGCGAAAAGGCCGGTCTGTTCGATGTCAGCCATATGGGGCAGGTGATCCTGCGCGCGCCCTCGGGGCTGGCCGGCGATGCTGCCGCCGTGCTGGAAACCGCCGTGCCGGCCAATGTCGTCGGGCTGGGCGAGGGCCGGCAGCGATATGGGCTGTTCACCAATGCGGCTGGCGGGGTTCTGGACGATCTGATGATCGCCAATCGCGGCGATCATCTGTTTCTGGTGGTGAATGCCGCCTGCGCCGATCAGGATATTGCGCTTTTGCGCGGGCTTGAGGGGGTTTCGGTCGCGCCGGTAACCGACCGGGCTCTGCTGGCCTTGCAGGGGCCTGAGGCCGTGCGGGTGCTGTCCGGGCTGGTGCCGGCCGCCGCCGGAATGAAATTCATGGATGTCGCCATCCTGGACTGGGAGGGGGCCGCGCTCTGGGTCTCGCGTTCGGGCTATACCGGCGAAGACGGTTTCGAGATTTCGGTGCCGGCGGATCGGGCGGAAGCCTTTGCACGGGCGCTGCTGGCCGATGATGCGGTGGCACCGATCGGGCTCGGTGCCCGCGATTCGCTGCGGCTGGAAGCCGGGATGCCGCTTTACGGTCACGATATGGATGCCGACGTGACGCCGGCAGCGGCGGCGCTTGGCTGGTCGATCCCCAAGATCCGCCGTCCGGGCGGCGAGCGCCAAGGCGGCTTTCCCGGCGCCGAGGTGATCTTGGCCGAGCTGGCCGAGGGGGCTGTGAAGCTGCGGATGGGTCTGCGCCCCGAGGGCCGGGCGCCGATCCGTGAGGGCGTGGCGATTTACGACGCGGCCGAGGGCGGGGCGCAGATCGGCACCGTCTGTTCGGGCGGGTTCGGCCCGTCGGTTGGCGGCCCGGTCGCGATGGCGATCCTGCCGGCTGAGCTTTCGCCCGGAGATACCGTCTGGGGAGAGTTGCGTGGCAAGCGGATCCCGGTCACCATTGCCGAACTGCCCTTCATCAAACCCGATTACAAGCGCTGAGGAGCGAGACCCCATGCTGAAATATACCGAAGACCATGAATGGCTGAAAGCCGAGGGCGATGAGCTGATCGTCGGCATCACCGCCCATGCCAGCGAACAGCTTGGCGATGTTGTCTTTGTCGAACTGCCCGAGCCCGGCCGCGAAGTGGCGCGGGGCGAGGAGATCGTGGTGATCGAATCGGTCAAGGCGGCCTCGGATATCGCGGCGCCGGTCGGCGGCATCATCATGGCGGTCAATGACGAGCTGGCCGATAACCCGGGTGCGGTGAACGACGATCCGATGGGCGCCTGGTTCTTCCGCATCAAGCCGGCCGAGGGCGAGGATCTTGACGGATTCATGGATGAGGCGGCCTATCAGGCGCTGATCGGCTGACGATGCCGGGGGCTCTGCCCCCGGACCCCCGGGATATTTTCGCCAAAGTGAAAGGCGAGGCCGTTTCTGGTCAAGGATGGAATGCATGAGCCGCTGGACCCCCACCGATTACAACCCCGACGATTTTGCCAATCGTCGCCATATCGGCCCTTCGCCGGTCGAGATGGCCGAGATGCTGACGGCGGTCGGGGCGGAGAGTCTCGATGCGTTGATCGAGCAGACCGTGCCGGGCGCCATCCGCCAGGCGGCGGCGCTGGATTGGGCGCCTTTGTCCGAGGCGGCGCTGATCGAGAAGATGCGCGCGGTTGCGGCGAAGAACCAGGTAATGACCAGCCTGATCGGGCAGGGCTATTACGGCACGGTCACGCCGCCGGCGATCCAGCGCAATATTCTGGAAAATCCCGCCTGGTATACGGCCTATACGCCCTATCAGCCCGAGATCGCGCAGGGCCGGCTTGAGGCCTTGCTGAATTATCAGACCATGGTGTCGGATCTGACCGGGCTGCCGGTGGCCAATGCGTCCTTGCTGGACGAGGCGACGGCGGCGGCCGAGGCCATGGCCATGGCGCAGCGGGTGGCGAAATCGAGGGCGAAGGCGTTCTTTGTTTCCGAGAACCTGCATCCGCAGACGATTTCGGTGATCGAGACCCGGGCCGCGCCTCTGGGGGTCGAGATCATTCGCGGCAAGCCGGAGGAACTGGATCCGGCTTCGGTCTTCGGGGCGATCTTCCAGTATCCGGGCACCTTCGGCCATATCCGCGATCTGAGCGCGGAATGCGCCGCCCTGCACGATGCCGGGGCGGTCGCGGTGGTGGCCTCCGACCTGCTGGCGCTCTGCCTTCTGCGCGAGCCGGGGGCGATGGGGGCCGATATCTGCGTCGGATCTTCCCAGCGTTTCGGGGTGCCGATGGGTTATGGCGGCCCGCATGCCGCCTTCATGTCCTGCCACGACGCGTTCAAGCGGGCGATGCCGGGGCGGATTGTCGGGGTCTCCATCGATGCCAAGGGCAATCAGGCCTACCGGCTGGCGCTGCAGACCCGCGAGCAGCATATCCGGCGCGAGAAGGCCACGTCCAATGTCTGCACGGCCCAGGCGCTGCTGGCGGTCATGGCGTCTTTCTATGCGGTCTTCCACGGGCCGATGGGGCTGCGCGCGATTGCGCAGCGGGTGCATCTGAATGCGGTGACCGTGGCCAATGCGCTGCGCATGGCGGGGGCCGAGGTCGAGCCTGAGGCGTTTTTCGACACGATCACCGTGCGGGTGGGTGTGGGCCAGCTGGGGATTCTGGCGGCGGCGCGCAATCACGGCATCAATCTGCGCAAGATCGGTCGGGACCGGGTCGGGATCTCGGTCGATGAGACCACGGATGCCAGCGTGATCGCCCGGCTGCTGGATGCCTTCGGGATCACCGATCCGGCTGAACCCGCGACGGCTCCCGCGATCCCCGAGGATCTGCTGCGCGAGAGCGATTATCTGACCCATCCGGTCTTCCATATGAACCGGGCAGAATCCGAGATGATGCGCTATATGCGCCGGCTGTCCGACCGCGATCTGGCGCTGGATCGGGCGATGATCCCGCTGGGCTCCTGCACGATGAAGCTCAATGCTGCGGCCGAGATGATGCCGATCACCTGGCCGGAATTCGGGGCTTTGCATCCTTTCGCGCCCGCCGATCAGGCCGCGGGCTATGCCGAAATGCTGGAGGATCTGACCGCGAA
>JBKEBH010000181.1:0-25599 GCA_047973065.1 Paracoccus sp. (in: a-proteobacteria)
GATCTCGGTCGCAAGGCGATCGAAGAGCAGTTCGGCGATAAGGTCGAGACGACCTTCATCGAAAGCGTGCCGGAAGGCGCCGATGCCGAGCGCGCGCTGACCCAGCTGGCGCTGGCCGGCACCAAGCTGATCTTCGCGACCAGCTTCGGTTTCATGGATGCGACCCTGAATGTCGCCGCCAAGTTCCCGGACGTGAAATTCGAACATGCGACCGGCTACAAGCGCGCGGATAACGTCGCCACCTATGACGCCCGCTTCTACGAAGGCCGCGCCGTCATGGGCACCATCGCGGGCCGCATGACCAAGTCGAACAAGATCGGCTATATCGGTTCCTTCCCGATCCCCGAAGTGATCCAGGGCATCAACTCGTCCTTCATCCACGCCAGGAAGGTGAACCCGGATGTCGAGATCAAGGTGGTCTGGGCCTATAGCTGGTTCGATCCGGCAAAAGAGGCCGATGCGGCGTCGGCCCTGCTGGCCGAGGGCGTCGATGTCATCCTCCAGCACACCGATTCGACCGCGCCGCTGGCGAAAGCGCAGGAAGCCGGCGCCATCGGCTTCGGTCAGGCCTCCGACATGGCCGCCTTCGCGCCGAGCCCGCGGGTGTCGTCGATCATCGACAACTGGGCGCCCTATTACATCAAGCGCGTCGGTCAGGTGCTGGACGGAAGCTGGGCATCCGAAGCGACCTGGGCCGGGATCGGCGAGGGCGAGGTTCAGATCGGCGAAATCACCGAGGCTGTCCCTGCCGAAGTGAAGGAAGAAGCGCTGGCGCTGAAGGACAAGATCGCCGCGGGCGAATATCACCCCTTCACCGGCCCGCTGAAAAAGCAAGATGGCAGCGACTGGCTGGCCGAGGGCGCGACCGCCAGCGATGAAGACCTGTCGCAGATGAATTTCTTCGTCGAGGGCATCAGCGCCGAAATTCCGAAATGATCCATGCGCCGGGGCTTTCGGGCCTCGGCTCCGCTATCCCTTGGCATATCGCGCCAGCCGCTCGCTCAGTGTGCCGGTATGCAGCTCGAACAGGTGATTGTCGGCGTCATGGAAATAGATCGAGCGCCCCTCGCCCGGCACCCTCCTCCGGCTTTCGCGCAGATCGAGGCCCAGCTCGCGGATCGTCTCCAGTCGCGCGTCGTAATCCGCCTCCGCGATCTTGAAGGCGACATGGTCATAGCTGCGTGCCGGCAGCGCCTCGCCCTGCATGATCGCGACCCAGACCCCGCCGATATCGAAGAAGCGCTCGGGCGAGATCGAAAACCCCTCGCCCATGCTGTCATAGATTTTCCGGGCCTTCAGCACCCGGGTCAGGATGTCCTCCATCCGATCCAGATCGGCGCAGATGAAGGTAATATGGCTCAGCCCCTCGGTCATCTTTCCTCCTGCTCTGGCAATCGCCGCATGATCCGCTAGAACCGCCCCATCAAGGAGGCGCCCATGTCCGATCAGCCGACCCCGATGATGGCCCAGTATCTCGCGATCCGCGAGGCCAATCCGGGTGCCCTGTTGTTCTATCGGATGGGCGATTTCTACGAGATGTTCTTCGCCGATGCCGTCGCGGCGGCGGCGGCGCTCGATATCGCGCTGACCAAGCGCGGCACCCATCTGGGCGAGCCGATCCCGATGTGCGGCGTGCCGGTCCATGCGGCTGAGGGCTATCTTCTGACCCTGATCCGCAAGGGCTTTCGCGTCGCCATTGCCGAGCAGATGGAGGATCCGGCTGAGGCCAGGAAGCGCGGCGCGAAATCGGTGGTGGCGCGCGATGTGGTGCGGCTGGTCACGCCCGGCACATTGACCGAGGAATCGCTGCTCGAAGCCCGGCGTCACAATTTTCTGGCCGCCTTCGCCGAGGTGCGTGATGACGCGGCGCTTGCCTGGGTCGATATCTCGACCGGGGCGCTGCGTGTGATGCCCTGCCCGCCGGCGCGGCTGGCCCCGGAACTGGCGCGGATCGCGCCGCGCGAGTTGCTGGCGGTCGAGGGCAGCCGGCTGGACGATCTGGCGGCCGAGACCGGCGCCGCCCTGACTGAACTGCCCCCCGGCAGCTTCGATTCCGCTGCCGGATTGCGCCGGCTTACGGCGCTGTTCAAGGTCGAGACCCTGGAGGGTTTCGGCAATTTCACCCGGGCCGAGATCGCTGCGATGGGCGCGATTGCCGATTATCTGGAGCTGACCCAGAAATCCCGGCTGCCGCTGATCCGCCCGCCCCTGCGCGAGGAAATCTCGGGCGCGATGCAGATCGACGCGGCGACCCGGCGCAATCTCGAACTGACGCAAGCGCTGTCGGGCGGGCGCGAAGGCTCACTTCTGTCGGCCATCGACCGCACCGCGACGGCGGCGGGGGCGCGGCTGCTGGAGCGGCGGATTTCCTCGCCCTCGCGCGATCTGGATCTGATCCATGCCCGCCATGACGCGGTGGCACATCTGGCCGAAAACGCCCGGCTGACCGCCGATCTGCGCGAAGCGCTGTCGCGGGTGCCCGACATGGACCGGGCGCTGTCGCGTCTGGCGCTGGAACGCGGGGGGCCGCGCGATCTGACGGCGATCCGGGCCGGGCTGACCCAGGCGATCAGCATTGCGGCGCTTCTGGGCGATGACAGCGTTTCGGTTCTGGCCGAAGCCGCGCGCGATCTGACCGGCCATGACGATCTGATCGACCTGCTGGACGACGCCCTTGTCGCCGAGCCGCCGCTGCTGGCCCGCGATGGCGGCTTTGTCGCGGCGGGCTATGACGACGAACTCGACACCACGCGCCAGCTGCGCGACGAGGGGCGCGGGATCATTGCGCAGATGCAGGGCGATTACATCGCCCGCACCGGGGTCAGCAGCCTGAAGATCAAGCATAACAACGTGCTGGGCTATTTCATCGAAACCACCGCGACCCATGCCGAAAAGATGCTGGCCCCGCCTTTGAATGAGGTCTTCATCCACCGCCAGACCACCGCCAATCAGATCCGCTTCACCACGGTCGAGCTGTCGGAGCTGGAGACCCGGATCCTGAATGCCCGCGATCACGCGCTGGAAATCGAACGGGCCATCTTTGCGCGCCTGCGCGATGCGGTGCTGGCCGGTGCCGGCCTGATCGGTCAGGCGGCGCGGGCTTTGGCCGAGATCGACCTGACCGCCGCTTTTGCCGATCTTGCAACCGGCGAGGGCTGGATGCGGCCGATGGTCGATGCCAGCCGCGCCTTTGAAATCGAGGCCGGCCGTCATCCGGTGGTCGAGCGCGCGCTGAAGCGCAAGGCGGAAAGCTTTGTCGCCAATGATTGCGGGCTGACCGCCGGCACAACCCCGGCGATCTGGCTGCTGACCGGGCCGAACATGGCCGGTAAATCGACCTTCCTGCGCCAGAATGCCCTGATCGCGATCCTGGCGCAGGCCGGATCTTTCGTGCCCGCCGCCTGCGCTCATATCGGGCTGGTCAGCCAGCTGTTCAGCCGAGTCGGTGCGGCTGACGATCTGGCGCGGGGCCGGTCCACCTTCATGGTCGAAATGGTCGAAACCGCCGCCATCCTCAATCAGGCCGACGACCGCGCCTTGGTGATCCTCGATGAGATCGGGCGCGGCACCGCGACCTGGGACGGGCTGTCGATTGCCTGGGCGGTGATGGAACATCTGCAGGCGGTGAACCGTTGCCGCGCCCTGTTTGCCACCCATTACCACGAGCTGACCGCATTGGCCGCCCGGCTGGAGGGGGTCGAGAACGCGACCGTCACCGTGCGCGAATGGGAGGGCGAGGTAATCTTCCTGCACGAGGTCCGGCGCGGGGCGGCGGATCGGTCCTACGGGGTGCAGGTCGCGCGGCTGGCCGGGCTGCCCGAGGCGGTGGTCACGCGTGCCCGCGACATCCTGAGCAGCCTCGAATCGGGTGAGCGCGAGGGCGCGGCAAAACCGGCGGCGATCATCGACGATCTGCCGCTGTTTCGGGCAGCGCCTCCGGCCCCGGCAAGCGCCCCGGCCCGGGACAGCGCGGCAGAGGCCCGGCTCAAGGACATCCTGCCCGACAATCTGACCCCGCGCGAGGCGCTCGATCTGATCTATGAGCTGAAGGGGCTGGCCGGCTAACCCTTCGGCGGCATCCGCAGATTCGGGGCCATGGCGGCGGCAAACAGCGCCAGCAGGGCCAGCATGGCGAAAGACAGCCGCAGCCCCGCCACCTGCGCCACGAATCCGACCAGCGGCGGGCCAAGCAGCATGCCGCCGTAAGACAGCGTCGCCACCCCGGCAATCGCCGGGCCGGGCCGCATACCCGGATCATTGGCCGCGCGCGAAAAGACCAGCGGAATAACCGTCGCATACCCGATCCCGATCAGCGCGAAACCGATCAGTGCCAGGGCCAGATCTGGCGCGAAAATCACGGTTATCAGCCCGATAAAGGCAATCAATCCGCTGGCCTGAGCCGTCCGAACCGGACCGAGATAATGGACAAGCACCCCGCCCGAGAGCCGGGTCAGCACCATGGTGATGCTGAAGGCGGTATAGCCAAGCGCCGCCTGCGCCTCGCTGGCCTTCATGGCCTCGCGCAGGAAAACCGCGCTCCAATCCGCCATGGCACCTTCACCCATCGAAATCGCGAAGGCCATCAGCCCAAGCAGCAACAGCGTGCCCGACGGGATCACCACGAGCGGCTTTTTCTCGTCATGCGCCGCAAGCTGTTCACGCGGCATGCGCGCCGCCATCATCACGATCAGCGCCAGGGTCCCCAGGACCAGCACCATCGCCGCGAAATGCAGCAACACCGTGATATCGGAATGCGCCGCCAGATAGCCGCTGGCCGCACCCAGCCCGGCACCGAGACTGAACATGGCGTGAAAGATCGACATGGTCGGCCGGCTCATCCGGGTCTCGACCCGCGCACCCCAGGCATTCATCGCCACATCCATCGAGCCCTGAACCGCCCCGAACAGAAACAGCGCGGCCCCGAGGATGACCGGGCTCGGCGCCAGAGCGGCAAGGATCAGTGCAGGCCCGTAAAGCCATGCACAGCGGATGGTCAGCCGATCCGCCCCCCAGCGTTCCGACAGCGCACCGGCCAGCGGAAAGGACACAATCGCCCCACCGGCAATCGCCAGAAGCAGCAGGCCAAGCGTCTTGGGATCGAGCGCGAAATGTTCCTTGAAAGCCGGAATGCGCGAGGCCCAGACCCCGAAAAGCAAACCGTTATAGACAAAAGCCGCCGTAACGCCCCGCCAATGGGCATTACGCCACAGCGCGGTTTTCACGGGATTTTTCGTGAATTCAGTATCAGACATGAGACAACCCGGCTGCAATACGGCAGCCTTGCGCGGCGCCTAAGCCTCAGCTTTAGCAGCATTCTCCAAAGCCGCCAGCAGGTATTCGCGCGGCAGATCCAGCAAGCCTTCGGGCGGGCTTCGGGTCAGTGCCCGGCGCAGGTAAACCCCGTCGATCAGCGCGCCGAGGGTTTCGGCCACGGGCTCGGCCCGGGCGGCGATCAACGGGCGCAGTTCGGCCAGAAGGTTTGAGCGCAGGCGGCGGTGATAGACCCGCAAAAGCCGGGCGGCCTCGGGATGCTGTTGAGCCAGAACATAGAAATTCAGCCAGGCGGCCACGGTCTCGACATCGAAATGCTCGGGCGCGAGGCTCGAATCAAGGATGGTCAGCAGCCGCGCCCGCGGACCCTTTGCCTGGGTCACGGCCTCGCGCACCGTCGCACCGTATCGGCGCAGGATCTCGCGCATGGCAGACAGGAACATCTGATCCTTGGACCCAAAATAGTGATGGGCCAGTGCCGGAGACATGCCGGCCTGCCGGGCAATATCGGCGACCGTCACGTCAAGCGTGCCTGATCGCGCAATCGTTTGGATTGCGGCGTTGATTAATTCGGTCTTTCGAGTAGTCTTCGGCGCACGCTTACGCATCCGCGCACCTCGCGGTCGGTTTGCCATGAGATAACCTGACTTGATTGACTGGTCAATCAATAAAATTGAGGAAGACATATGACCCGCATCGCCGCATTCCTGCTGACGACCGCTTTCACCCTGCCCGCCGCGTTTACCGCCGCCGCGCAGGAACCGGATTCGTGCAAGAAAGTCGTGTTTTCCGATGTCGGCTGGACCGATATCACCGCCACCACCGCGGTTGCCAGCACGGTGCTGAACGCGCTCGGCTATGACACCGAAATCGAGGTGCTGGCGGTGCCGGTCACCTATACCGCCATGTCCACCGGCGACGTCGATGTCTTTCTGGGCAACTGGATGCCCACCATGGAAGCCGATATCGCCTCCTATCGCGATTCGGACACCGTCGATACCGTCCGCGCCAATCTGACCGGGGCCAAATACACGCTGGCCACCAACAAGGCCGGCGCCGATCTCGGAATCACCGATTTTTCGAAAATCGCCGAACATGAGAAAGAGCTGAAGGGCAAGATCTACGGGATCGAGCCGGGCAATGACGGCAACCGCCTGCTGATCGAGATGGTGGCCGAGGACAAGTTCGGGCTCGGCACGTTCGAAATCGTCGAATCCTCGGAACAGGGCATGATGGCCCAGGTCGCGCGCGAGACCCGGGGCGCGCGCCCGATCGTTTTTCTCGGCTGGGAGCCTCATCCGATGAACAGCGAATACCAGCTCACCTATTTGACCGGCGGCGACGATATCTTCGGGCCCAATCTCGGCGGGGCGGAGGTGCGCACCAACACCCGCGCCGGCTATGTCGAGGAATGCCCCAATGTCGGGAAATTCCTGCAAAATCTCGAATTCACCCTGAGCATGGAAAACGAGATCATGGGCGCGATCCTCAATGACGGGACCGAGCCGGCCAAGGCGGCGCGGGACTGGCTGACGGCCAATCCGGACGCGCTCGCCCCCTGGCTTGACGGGGTCAGCGCCCAGGACGGGCGCGACGCGCTTGAAACCGTCACCGCCAAGCTGGAAGGCTGATCGGTTTGTTCGAAAACCTGTCCAAATGGGTAACCGAGGACAAGATCCCGGTCAGACGCGAGGCCGAAAAGGTCTTCGACTGGCTGATGATCCATGCGGGCGCATTTTTCGACGCGCTCGCAGAGGTCCTTCAGGCCATGCTGGATGCGGCACTCTGGTGTCTGGTAACGCCGCATCCGATTTTCGTCATTGCTGCATTTGCCCTGCTGACCCATCTCATCCAGCGCCGCTGGGTGACGACGATCGGGGTCGCGCTCGGCTTTTTGTTCATCATCAATCAGGGTTATTGGGATGCGACCATGGAAACCCTGACCATGGTGCTGTTCGCCTGCCTGTTCTGCATGGGGCTGGGCGTGCCGACCGGGATTGCCCTAGCGCATCGCCCCCGGCTTTACAGCTGGGTCCGCCCGCTTTTCGATCTGATGCAGACCCTGCCGACCTTTGTCTATCTGATCCCGGCCATTGTCTTTTTCGGGATCGGCATGGTGCCGGGCCTGTTTGCGACGGTGATCTTCGTGCTGCCGGCACCGATCCGGCTGACCCAGCTGGGCATCGCCTCAACCCCGCCGGCCCTGCGCGAAGCCGCAACCGCCTTTGGCGCGACCCCGCGTCAGCTGCTGTGGAAGATCGAATTGCCAAGCGCCCTGCCCCAGATCATGGCCGGGCTGAACCAGACCATCATGCTGTCGCTGTCCATGGTGGTGATTTCCGCCATGGTCGGGGCCGGCGGTTTGGGCAAACCCGTGGTGCGGGCGCTGAACACGGTCGATACCGGGCTGGGCTTCGAATCCGGGCTGATCGTCGTCGTGGTCGCCATCATTCTGGACCGCGCCCTGCGCCTGAGGAAACCGACATGAGCAATGCCATAGAGTTCGAGAAAACCAGCATCATCTTCGGCAAACGCTCCGAGCGGGCGCTGGAACTGGCCGATGAGGGGCTGGAGCGCGCACCCATCGAAGCCGCAACCGGCAGCATCCTTGGCGTTCATGATGCGACGCTGAGCGTTGGCGAAGGCGAAATCGTCGTGCTGATGGGGCTTTCGGGCTCGGGCAAATCGACGCTGCTGCGCGCCGTCAACGGGCTCAACCCGGTGGTGCGCGGCGATGTGCGGCTGCGCATGGATGGGCAGATGGTTTCAGTGCCCGGCGCCGGCAAGGAATGCTTGCGCCGGCTGCGGCTCAGCCATGTCTCCATGGTCTTTCAGCAATTCGGCCTGCTGCCCTGGCGCAGCGTTGCCGAAAATGTCGGATTGGGGCTGGAGCTGGCCGGCATGGCGCCGGAGGCAAGGCGCAAGCGGGTGGCGGCGCAGCTCGACACCGTCGGGCTGTCGGATTGGGCCGAGCGCCAGGTCGGAGAGCTTTCAGGCGGGATGCAGCAGCGCGTCGGTCTGGCTCGGGCCTTTACGACTGAGGCTCCGGTTCTGCTGATGGATGAGCCGTTCAGCGCGCTCGATCCGCTGATCCGCACCCGGCTTCAGGATGAGCTTCTGGCGCTTCAGGCTGCCACCGGCCGCTCGATCCTGTTTGTCAGCCATGATCTTGACGAAGCGTTCAAGCTTGGCAATCGCATCGCGCTGATGGAGGGCGGGCGCATTGTCCAGATTGGCACGGCGCGCGAAATTATCGCCCGCCCGGCCAGCCCCTATGTCGCCGAGTTCATCGCCCATATGAACCCGCTCGACGTGCTGACTGCGGGCGATCTGGCGGTGCCGGGTCAGGCTGCAGGCCCGCCGATCCCGGCCGATATGCCACTGAAACAGGTGATGTCGGCCCTTGCTGAAGCCAATGCCCGGCAGCTGATCGGCGGCGGCGTGATCAGCCGCGCCAATGTCATGGAGCGACTGGCCGCAAGCTGATGTGACCGGATCGCCGCAGGAAACCACAATCGGCGCGCCTGACTGAGCCTCGGGCTGCGGCGCGGGCGCGATGGGTTCCATCCGGCACCGAAATTCCGGCCGGATCGTTCTGCAGCGCCCTGCTCATGCGCTATTCCACAATGAGAGACAGCGCGATAGACCACATCACCAGCGCGATGACCAGATCCAGCACCTGCCAGGCCCGGGGCCGCGCGAAGATCGGGGCCAGCAGGCGCGCGCCATAACCGAGCGCGAAGAAAAAGAGGAAGGATCCGGTGATCGCCCCGGCGGCGAAGGCCGGTTTATCGGCGAAATCGGCCGAGATCGCGCCAAGCAGCACCACCGTATCGAGATAGACATGCGGATTGGCCCAGGTGATGGCGGCAACCGTCGCCATGCTTGCCCAGAAGGGTTGCCCCTGCCCGGCGGCGCGCAGCGCATCGCCCCCCCGCCAGGCCGAACGGGCCGCCTTGAAGCCATACCAGATCAGGAAAGCCGCGCCGCCCCACCGCATGACCTCGGTAAACCAGGGCGCGACATTGGTGATCACATCGGCCGCGAAAACCCCCAGCGTCACCAGGATCGCATCAGAAAGTGCGCAGAACAGGCAGACCGCGAAGACATGGCTGCGCAAAAGGCCCTGACGCAGCACAAAGGCATTCTGCGCCCCAATCGCCACGATCAGCGACAGCCCGGTTCCCAGTCCGACAAGATAGGTATGCATGGTCTTCCCTTTCGCAATGCAGCCCTCTTGCCTTGTGCGGCCAAGTAAGTGAAATTCATTCTAATGAACTGAAATTAGAAATTCTAATCATAGGCACCCGCGATGATCGACTACCCTGCCCTTGCTGCTCTGGCCGAAATCGCCCGCCGCGGCTCGTTCGAGGCTGCGGCCCATGCGCTTGGAGTCACCCAATCTGCGGTCTCGCAGCGCATCAAGACGCTGGAAGCCCGCGCCGGGCAGGTGCTTCTGGATCGCGGCCCGCCGGTCGTCCCGACCGAGGCCGGACTGCGCCTGATCGCCCATCTCGATCAGGTACGGCTGCTGGAGGCCGGGCTGGGCCAGGATGCAGGCAGCGGCCCGCCGGTCATTCGGATCGCGGTTAATGCCGACAGTCTGGCCAGCTGGGCGATCAAGGCCCTGCCCGAGGCGCCGGGGCTGCTGGATCTGACCATCGACGATCAGGACCACGCCGAAAGCTGGCTGCGCGCCGGGTTGGTCAGCGCCGCGATTACGGCGTCGCGCGGGCCGGTGGCAGGCTGCGACAGCCATGCGCTTGGGGCGATGCGCTATCTGGCGGTGGCGAGCCCCGCCTTCATCGCCCGGCACTTCCGGGACGGCGTGACGCCTGAGGCCCTGCGCCGCGCGCCAGCGATCACCTTCAACGCCAAGGATGGGCTTCAGGATCTGTGGGTGCGCCGTCATCTCGGGCAGCGCATCGCCCTGCCCACCCATCTGATCCCGACCAGCGAGGGTTTTGCCGAGGCTGCGCGGCTTGGTCTGGGCTGGGGGATGAACCCGGAAATCCTGATCGCCGAGGATCTGCGCGCCGGGCGGCTGCAACCGCTGCTGCCCGGCACCGATCTGGATGTGGCGCTTTACTGGCAGGTGGCGCGGATCATGGCGCCGTCACTGGCGCCGCTGACCCGGGCGATCCGCAAGGCCGCCCGTGCCCAACTGGTGCAGGATTAAAGCTGCGCTGCGACCTCATCGGACAGATCGAAATTGGCGGTGACGTTCTGCACGTCATCATCGTCTTCCAGGGTCTCGATCAGGCGCATCAGTTTCTGGGCGTCCTCGACACTGGCGATCTCGGTCGGTGCCTGCGGCTTCCAGATCAGTTTCGCGGTTTCCGATTCGCCAAGCGCGGCCTCCAGAGCGCTGGAAACCTCGTGAAGATCGGTATCGGCGCAATAGATCCAATGGGCTTCCTCATCGGACTGGACATCCTCGGCCCCGGCCTCGATGGCGGCCATCATCACCGTGTCGCCGTCGCCGACCGAGGCCGGATATTTGATCTCGCCCACTCGGTCGAACATGAAGCTGACCGAGCCGCTCTGGCCAAGATCGCCGCCAGATTTGGTAAAATAGCTGCGCACATTGGACGCGGTGCGGTTGCGGTTGTCGGTCATCGCCTCGACAATGACGGCGATCCCGTTCGGGCCGTAGCCTTCATAGCGGATTTCGTCATAGTTTTCCGCGTCGCCGCCGATCGCCTTCTTGATGGCGCGGTCGATCACGTCCTTGGGGACCGAGCTCGATTTCGCTTCCTTCACCGCCAGGCGCAGGCGCGGGTTCTTGTCGGGATCGGGATCGCCCATCTTGGCGGCGACGGTAATTTCCTTCGCCAGTTTGGAAAACAGCTTCGAGCGGATCGCATCCTGGCGACCTTTGCGATGCTGGATATTCGCCCATTTGGAATGGCCTGCCATGATCAATGGTCCTTCGAGGTCAGCAATTAATCGGGTTTGAGCGGTTTTAATCCACACGGGGGCCGGATCGCAAGGCGGCGATTGCGCATCCATGGTCAGCGACTATCGTAAACATGCCGGAACGAGTGAGGTTATCGCCATGACCATGCCGCAGATCATCCTGTTTTCCATCTTCACCGCCGTCATGGTACTGATGTTCGCCGGTAAATGGCGTCATGATCTGGTGGCCTTTGCCGGGCTCATGGCCGGGGTTCTGCTGGGGGTGGTGCCGGCCGATCAGGCCTTCAGCGGTTTTGGCAACCCGACCACCATGGTCGTGGCGCTGATCCTGATCGTGACCGCCGGGCTGATGCGCTCAGGCGCAGTGGCGGCGCTAACCCGGCTTCTGGTCAGGGATGACCGCCCGATCAGCCTGCATATCGCGGTCATGGCCGGGGTCGGCGGGGTATTGTCGGGCTTCATTAACAATATTGCCGCGCTTGCCATCCTGATGCCGATCGACATTCAGGTTGCGCGCAAGCCCGGCCGGGCCATCGGGCTGACGCTGATGCCGCTGGCCTTTGCCACCATCCTCGGCGGGATGCTGACGCTGATCGGGACCCCGCCCAACCTGATCGTCTCGGGCTTTCGCCGCGATGTGCTGGGCGCGCCCTATCAGATGTTCGACTTCCTGCCGGTCGGCGGCGCGGTCGCCCTGGCCGGGATCGCCTTCATCGCCCTGATCGGCTGGCGGCTGATCCCGATCCGGGACAAGGGCACGGGCAGCTCGGACGGGGCCCATCGTGCCCGCGAATATCAGGCGCATCTGGTCGTCACCGCGCAAACCGCGCTGATCGGCCAGGATCTGTCCGCATTGCGCGAGGCCGCCGACAAGGCCGGGGCCCGGATCTACGGGATCAGCCGCCACAGTCACAAGCTGACCGAGAGCGATCAGGACATCATCCTGGCGGATGGCGATGTCATCACCCTGATGGCCGATCCCGAGGTGCTGGACGATTTCCGCTCTGCGCAGAAGCTCGCCTATCCGAATGGCAAATCCGAAATCCGCGCCCGCATCCGCCATGATCGCGGCGAGAAGCTGGTCGAATGCCTGGTGCCGCTGACCGCCGATATTGCCGGGCGGACCGTGCAGAGCCTAGGGCTGATCAATCGCCACGATTCGGTTCTGATCGGTCTGCGCCGCCGGGGCCATGCCATGACCGGCAATCTTTCCACCTTGCGGATCGAACCCGGAGACCTGCTGCTTCTTCTGGTGCCCGAGGGCCAATTGGAAGGCATTCTCAGCGCGCTCGGCATCCTGCCGCTGGAAGGCGCGGAACGGCCGGTCATGCGCGAATGGCAGATGGCGCTGACCTTCGGGCTTTTTGCCGTCGCGATTGCGCTGACCAGCTTCGGGCTGACCTCGATGCCGGTCGCGCTTGGCTGTGTGGTGGTGGCCTATGTGCTGTTCGGCGTGCTCTCGATTACCGAGATCTACGATCATGTCGACTGGTCGGTCGTGGTTCTGCTCGGCTCGATGATCCCGCTGGGGCTGGCGCTCGATTCGACCGGAGGCACCACGGTGATCGCCAGCGCGATTGCCTCCATGACCTCGGGCTTTCCGGCCTGGGTGGCGCTGGTTCTGCTGATGGCGGTGACCATGTTCATGTCGGATGTGCTGAACAATAATGCCACCACCATTATCGCCGCCCCGGTCGGCATTCGTCTGGCCGAGCAGCTGAACGTCAATCCCGATGCCTTCCTGATGGGGGTGGCGGTTTCAGCCGCCTGCGCTTTCCTGACCCCGATCGGACATCAGAACAACACGCTGATCATGGGTCCGGGCGATTACCATTTCAGCGACTACTGGCATATGGGCCTGCCGCTGGAGCTAATCGTCCTGCTGGTTTCAGTGCCGATGCTGCTGATCGCCTGGCCGCTGTGACGCGGGCGGGGCATGACGGCCCCCCGCATCATTCGGTCAAACAAGCCCTTCAGTCAGGATCTGCTTACCAGTCACGCCCGGTCCAATTGCGCGAATCGGGCTTCTTGATCAGGGTTCGGCGACCACTGGGCTGGGTGATGATGATATCGGCATAGGGCTCTGCGACCCCATTTCCGAAATGGCCGGGCTGCTGCATTCGGATCTCGTAATGCGCCGGAACCGGGCAGCCTTCCAGCTCTCCCGAGAGATGCTGCGCGACATTCTCGACACGGCACTGCACCCCGTTCATGAAAATGACGGTCAACCGATCCGAGAGCAGAAGCGCCTGATCGGGGGGGACGTCAGGATTGACGGGGGCAGATGCGCAGGCGGCAAGCGATGCCACGGCGAGTGTTGCGGCAATAATCGTTTTTGCGGACATGGCACTCTCCTTATAATGGCCAGAAGATGGGGATGATCAGCGAAGCTGTCAACGCCATCAGCAGGTTCAGCGGCAGGCCAACCCGGATGAAATCGCTGAAACGATAGCCGCCGGGGCCGTAAACCAGCGTATTGGTCTGATAGCCGATGGGCGTTGCGAAACTGGCCGAGGCCCCCATCATCACCGCAATGATCAGCGGGCGCGGATCGACCCCCAGCGAGGTGCCAAGGCTGATCGCCACCGGGGTCACGATAACCGCCACCGCATTATTGGTCACGGTCTCGGTCAGCGCCATGGCCAGCAGATAGATGGACAGCACCAGCATCCAATGCGGCAAGGTGCCAAGCGTCGGGGAAACCCAGCCCACGACCAGCTCGACCGCGCCGGAATTGTCCAGCCCGAGCCCGACCGCCAGCATGGCGAGGATCAGCGCCAGCAGCCGGCCATCGACGAAGCTCAGCGCCTCGTCGGCATCGATGCAGCGTGTGCCCAGAACAATGGCCACGCCCATAAAGGACAAAAGCAGGATCGGCGCGACATTGAAGGCCGAAAGCACCACCACGCCGATCAGCACCAGCACCACGATGGGCGCATGTTTGCGGCGATAGGCGCGATCCGAAGGCTCGCTGACCTCGACCATTTCCATATCGGCAGCGAGACGCTGGATATCGGCAGGCGCCCCTTCCAGCAGCAGCGTGTCACCGACCCGCACCACCAGATCGTCGAGCTGGCGGCCGATATTCTGGTTCTTGCGATGGGCGGCCAGCACATAGACCCCGTAGCGGCGGCGCAGACGCATCGAACCAAGCGAGCGCCCGACCATGTGGCAGCCGGGGGTGATCAGCACTTCGACCGTATGGGTCTGGACCGAGCTGAGCTTATCGACCAGCCGCAGGTCCTTGTTGCTTTGCAGACCGAGGATTTCCGACATCGGCGTACGCAGGACGACCCGGTCGCCGGCTTCCAGCGTCACCGCGCTCAGATCGCGGCGCAGCGAGATATCACCGCGCAGCACGTCGATGACCCGGGCATTCTCACGGCTGAAAATGTCGATCTCAGCCAGCTTCTTGCCCAGAAGCGCACTGTCTTCGGGAATGGCGACCTCGGTGAAGAATTTCATCTTGGATTTGGACGAGGACATCAGCGCCGACATCGAATCGCGTTCGGGCAGCAGCCGGGGCGCGATGAACAGCAGATAGCACAGCCCGACCACCGCCATGGGCAGGCCGACCGGGGTGATCTCGAAAATGCCGAAAGCCGGCTGACCGGCGGCGCGCGCCACACCATCGACCAGAAGGTTGGTCGAAGTCCCGATCATGGTCACCGTCCCCCCAAGGATCGACAGATAGGACAGCGGCATCAGCAGCTTGGAAGGCGCCTGCCCCAGCTCGCGCGCCAGCTGCATGAAGATCGGCATCATCACAACGACCAGCGGCGTGTTGTTCACGAATGCCGACATCGCCAGCACTGTCGCCGACAGACCGGCCAGGGTCGCAAAGGGGCGCTGCTTGGCATGGCGCGCGGCGTGCTGACCGATCCAGTCGAGCGCGCCGGTCCGCACCAGGCCGCCGACGATGATGAACATGAAGGCGATGGTCCATGGGGCCGGGTTGGCCAGAACATCGCCAACCTTGTCTACCGGCAGGATGCCCAGGATCAGCAGGGTGACCGCACCAAGAATCGCGGTGACTTCCGGCGGATAGGTTTCCCGCACGAACAATGTCAGCATGCCGGCGATGATAAAGATCGTGGCGACGGCGGAAGCGGTTCCCGTCAGTTCGAAGCCGAACATATGGCCCTCAATTCAACAACCGGCATCGCCGGTCAATCGGCGCATCTTTGGCCGATCCACACATATTAAGCAAGATATGGTTCGACCGACAGCAGCCGGTACAGCTCAGCCCTGCGGTGCTGGCTCGGGCATGGCAGGCGCCAGCCGCCCGCCCTGCCGCACCGGCCAGATCGCCCTGGCCAGCCCGGTGCGGTCATCGGTTTCGACCAGCACACCCGAAATGGTAACCTCGCCCTGTGCCGGGGTAAAGCGCTCGCGGTTCATCCCGGTGACGAAACGGCGCATCGGCTCGGCTTTTTCCATGCCGATGACGCTGTCATAATCGCCGCACATGCCGGCATCGGTCATATAGCCGGTGCCGCGCCCCAGGATCTGCGCGTCCCCGGTCGGCACATGGGTATGGGTGCCGACCACCAGACTGGCCTTGCCATCGCAGAAATGCCCGGCCCCCATCTTTTCCGACGTCGCTTCGGCGTGAAAATCTATCAGAGCCGCCTGAACGCTGGCCATGGCTCCCATCGGATGGGCGCGTAGCACTCCGTCGAGCGCCGAAAAAGGGTCGTCGAAAGCACGGCGCATGAAGACATTGCCCAGAACCTGCGCGACCAGCACCCTGCGCCCGCGCGTGGCTTCGAAGACGCCGGCCCCGCGCCCCGGCGCATCCTTGGCAAAGTTCAGCGGCCGGATGACCCGGGGCTCTTTCTCAATGAAACCGAGCATGTCCCTCTGATCGAAGGCGTGATCGCCAAGCGTGACCACATCGGCACCCGATTCCAGCAGAAGCTGGGCATGTCCGCCGGTCAGCCCCATTCCCCCCGAGGCGTTTTCGCCATTCACCACACAGAAATCGGCCCGCAATTCGGCCTTCAGCCCGTTGAGCCTTTCCGCCAGAGCCGCCCGTCCGGCCCGGCCCATGACATCGCCCAGAAACAGCAAACGCATCTTGATCCCCTCAGAACCACGCCGTTTTAGCGGCACGAACAGGCCGAAGTCCATGCCGCAGCACCGGAATGCACAGGATTGGGTGGCATTTTATCTTGATGATCAAACAGTTCTTAACCCTTGGGCTCTATATCTGCCATGATGCAATAAACGAGGATGGCGATGAACGAATCACTTCGCATGACCGACAGCGATCGGATCAGGGCGCTCAGCTTTGCTCAGGCGATGATCGAATTCACGCCCGATGGCATTATCATTGATGCAAATGACAATTTCCTGCGCCTGATGGGCTATCAGCGCCAGGACATCATCGGGCGCCATCATCGCATCTTTACCCGGCCCGATTTCGCCGACAGTCCCGAATACTTGGATTTCTGGCGCGGCCTTGCTTCGGGCATGCCGGCCATCGGTGAATTCGAACGCATCACCCGCGCTGGCAAGCCGGTCTGGATCAACGGCAGTTATGCCCCCCTGTTCAACGCCCATGGTCAGGTTGTGGGCGTGCTGAAGATGGCCACCGACATCACCGAAAAGAAGGCGGCCCAGTCCCATCTGATCGACGCGCTCAACCATCTGGCCAATGGCCGGCTCAACCATCGCCTGCCTGCGGATCTGCCGGCGGAATTCCGAACGGTCGGCGAAACCTTCAACCGGACGGTGGCGAATTTTTCCTCCATGGTCGATGATGTGCGCGAACACGCGGCAATGATCCATCAGGAAGCCGCGCGCATCACTCAGGCGGCCGACGATCTGGCCCGTCGCGGCGAAAGCCAGGCGGCCTCACTGGAACAGACGGCGGCGGCGGTCGAACAGATTTCCGGCAATACCGCCATGACCAGCACCGCCGCGCAGGAAGCCAACAGCACCGCGCGCGACGCCGAAAAGCTGGTCAATCACGGCAATGATGTCGTTGCCCGTGCCGTGGCTGCGATCGAACGGATCGAAGAACATACGCGCAGCATGGGCGAATTCACCCGGGTCATCGAAAACTTCGCCTTTCAGACCAATCTTCTGTCGATAAACGCCGCGGTCGAGGCCGCGCGCGCCGGCGAGGTCGGGCGCGGCTTTGCCGTCGTCGCGCAGGAAGTGCGCAATCTCGCCCAACAATCAGGCAAGGCCTCGCAAAGCATCGCCGAGCTGATCGGCAAAAGCGAAGCAGAGGTGCAATCCGGCGTCTCTCTGGTCCGTCAGACCGGAAGCGCGCTGAACGATATCCAGACTGCCGTGCGCGGCGTCGTCGAAAATATCGCCGGCATTGCCCATGTCACGTCCGAACAATCGACCGGGGTGCAGGAAGTCTCCTCGGCGCTCTCCCATCTCGACAGTGTCAATCAGGCCAATCTCTCGATGTCGGAAAGCTATGCGGCAGCGGCGGCTTCGCTGTCCTGTCAGATGAATGAACTCACCCAGTTGCTGGCCCGGTTTGAGACGCAAAAAACCCTCGGGGAGGTGCCGGATACAATCATGAATGTTGCCTGAAGATCTTTGCGCGGGGCGTGGATGCCCTGCCCCGCTTGATCTATCGCAGGCCATGAAGCGGCGCGAAGAATGCGCGGCCCTTCAATCCCGGATGGAGGAAAACGCGGTTCAGGGACGAACGAAAACCAGCGCCTTTTCCGGGTCGAGTGAAACCGACACCGCCTCGCCGCGTGCCAGCGGGCAATAGCCCGTGCCGCAGCAACGCAGGCGCTGATCAGAGCCTGGCATGAACACCTCGAGGACGTTTTCCCTGCCAAGATTATAGACCTGACTGACACAGGCAGCGTTGAGGAGATTGGCGGTACGGTCAACCCGGACATGTTCGGGCCGGATCGCGCAATCGACTGCCAGCCCATCAGCAAGGCCCGGTGCCGGAAGGATTCCGAACGGCGTTTCCACCCGGCCCCGCATTACCCGCCCGGAAATCACGTTCAGATCCGAGAAGAACTGGGCAATTTCCAGATCGGCGGGCCGGTTGTAAAGATCGAGCGGCGTGCCCTCCTGACGGATCCGACCCTCGCGCATGACGGCGATGCGATCGGCGAGAAGCATGGCTTCTTCGGGGTCATGGGTGACCAGAACCACGGCGGCCCCGGCTTCACGCAGCAGATCCCGGGTCAGCTCCCGCATCTCGACGCGCAGCCGCTGATCGAGGCTGGAAAACGGCTCATCGAGCAGCATGACCTGCGGCCGGGTCGCAAGGGCGCGGATCAGCGCGATGCGCTGCTGCTCGCCGCCCGAAAGCTGATGGGGATATTTGCCGGCATGCCCGGGCAGGCCGACCCGTTCCAGCAGATGCTGGACCTGCATGCGTGCATCGGGCACGCCTGCCAGACCGAAGGCGACATTCTCGGCAATGGTCATGTGCGGAAACAGCGCGAGATCCTGAAAGACCATGCCGATCGGGCGGCGCTCTGGCGGCAGGCTGCGCGGGCCTTGTGACATCACTTTGCCGTCGATACGCACCATACCGCCATCGGGCTGCTCGATCCCTGCGATCATCCGCAAGGTGGTCGATTTGCCGCAACCCGAAGGACCGAGAAGGCAGGTGATCTCGCCGGCCCGCACCGAGAAAGACAGCCCATGAACGCCAGCCGAGCCATTGAAATTTTTTTCTATATCAACGACTTCCAGCATGGGCTCTGGCATGCTCGCAGATCCGTCCTGCAGATCGAAACGGCTGGCATCGATATGTTGCATCTGTCGTTCCCCCATTCCGGCTGCAAGCCGAGAACCCGGAAAAATTCTTTACTTATTTGCTTGGAATAATAGAATTGGTCCCGCTTAACAAGGAGAAGCAGCATGCGATATTCCCTGATTGCCGGTCTTGGCATCATGTTTGCCCTGCAAACCACCGCAGCCAGCGCCGCGGAAGAGGAGCTCAACCTCTATACCACGCGCGAGCCGAAACTGGTCGAGCCCCTGCTCGACGCTTTTCAGCAAGAGACCGGAATCAAGGTCAATACCATCTTCATGAAGGATGGCATGGTCGAACGGCTGGAACAGGAAGGCGAAGCCTCTCCCGCCGATATCCTGATGACCGTCGATATCGGCAATCTTGTCGATTTCGTCGATCGCGGACTGACCCAGCCGATCGAGTCCGAAGTGCTGAACGCAGCGATCCCGGAAAACCTGCGCGACAAGGATGGCAACTGGTTCACGTTGTCGCTGCGGGCGCGGGCCCTTTACGCCGCCAAGGATCTGGATCTGACCAGCTTCCATTACGAGGATCTCGACAATCCCGAATGGAAGGGCAAGGTCTGCATCCGTTCGGGTCAGCATCCTTATAATATCGCGCTGACCGCCGCCTATATCACCCATCACGGCGTCGATGAGACCAAGACCTGGCTGGAAGGCGTCTAGGCCAATCTCGCCCGCCCGGCAACCGGCGGCGACCGCGATGTGGCGCGCGACATCATGGGCGGGATCTGCGATATCGGTATCGCCAACACCTATTATGTCGGCCTGATGCGCTCGGGCGCGGGCGGCCCCGATCAGGAAGAATGGGCCAAGGCGATCAAGCTGATCCTGCCGACCTTTGAAGACGGCGGCACCCAGGTCAATGTCTCGGGCGCGGCTGTGGCGAAACACGCCCCGAACCGCGATCAGGCAGTCCAGCTGCTGGAATATCTGGTCTCGGACGAGGCGCAGGCGATCTATGCGAAGGCGAATTTCGAATATCCGGTCAAATCCGGTATTGCAGTTGACCCGCTGGTCGGCGAATTCGGCGAACTGAACGTCGATTCGACCGACTTGACCACCATCGCCCGCGAGCGCAAGGCCGCAAGCGAGCTGACCGACGAAGTCGGCTTCGACAACTGATCACGTCCGCCCCCGTACCATCGGTGCGGGGGCATGCCTTAAGGAGTCGATCCGCATGAATCTCCGTTCCGGCGCCGGCTGGCAGCTGGCCGCAATGCTGATCGCCGCCCTGGTTCTGCTGCCAATCATCGCGCTGATCGGCTTTGCCATGCAGGGCAGCATCGGGCTCTGGCCTCATCTTTTCCGCACGGTGCTGGCCAATGCCCTGACGCAGACCGTCATTTTGCTGTTCGGGGTCGGCTTGATCGTGTCCGTGGTCGGGACTGTGACCGCCTGGCTGATTGCCGGCTTCGATTTTCCGGGCCGGCGTATCCTCGGCTGGGCGCTGCTGATGCCGCTGGCGGTTCCGACCTATATCATCGCCTATGCCTATCTCGACATCCTGCATCCGGTCGGCCCGGTGCAGAGCGTGATCCGCGACATGCTGGGCTATGACAGCCCACGCGATTTCCGCCTGCCCGATATCCGCTCGATGAGCGGCTGCATCATTCTTCTGGGCTTCGTGCTTTACCCATATGTCTATCTGCCGGTCCGGGCTCTGTTTGCGACCCAGGCGGCCAATCTGCTGGAGGCCTCGCACACGCTCGGCGCCGGGCCGCTGCGGGTCTTTTGGCGGATCGTGCTGCCGCTGGCGCGTCCGGCCATCGCGGTCGGCATGGCGCTGGCGCTGATGGAGACGCTGAACGATATCGGCGCGGCCGAGTTTCTGGGCGTGCGCACCTTGACGGTTTCGGTCTATTCGACCTGGATCAACCGCACCGATCTTCCGGGCGCGGCGCAGATCGCCCTTGTCATGTTGACCATCGTCGTCCTGCTGGTGCTGATCGAGCGCGCGGCCCGGCGCGGACAGCGCTATGCCGGCGGCGCGCAGCGGCTCTTGCCGCTGGCAAGGGTGCGGCTTCGTGGACCCGCTGCCTGGGGCGCAACCGCATTCTGCGCACTGCCGGTTCTGATCGGTTTCGCCATTCCCGCCTCCTATCTGATCCAGCAGGCCTGGCGCCGCATCGCCCTTGCCGGCATTCCCGCGAAGATCTGGACCGAGGCCGCCCAGACCGCCGCGATTGCCCTGACCGCCACATTGATCGCGCTTGGCCTTGGTCTTTTGGTCAGCGCCGCGCCCAGATTGCGGCCCAATGGCGTTACCCGAGGCGCGGCCCGGCTTGCCACCCTCGGCTATGCAGTGCCGGGCACGATTCTGGCCATCGGCATCCTGCCGGTCACGACCTTTGCGGATCGCCAGATCGGCGCAGTCCTGGGCTGGTTCATGACCGATCCGCCCCGCCTGTTGCTGCTTGGATCGGGCGCGGCGCTGATCTACGCCTATGTCACGCGTTTTCTGGCGATTGCCAGCGGCGGGGTCGAGGCCGGGCTGACCCGGATCCCGGTCTCGCTCGATCATGCGGCGCGCAGCCTCGGGCGCACACCGTCTGGGGTTTTTCGGCAGATTCACCTGCCGCTGTCGCGCGCCTCGCTGGCGGCAGCCGGCCTGCTGATCTTCGTCGATTGTGTCAAGGAGCTGCCGGCAGCGCTGCTGCTGCGCCCGCTGAATGTCGAAACCCTCGCGACCCATCTTTACGGCGAGGCCGCGCGCGGCACCTATGAAGACGGCTCGCTGGCGGCGCTGCTGATCGTGCTGATCGGCATGGCGCCGGCAATCCTGCTCTCACGCGCCATCCGCAACTGAAGCCGGGTTCCGGGCTGCAAGCCAGCTGGCGAAACCTGCACCCTCTTCCTCGCTCAGGTGCAACCCATGCTTGGTGCGCCGCCACAGGATGTCATCCGCAGTCCGGGCCCATTCTTCGCGAAGCAGGTATTCTGCCTCGACCTCATAGAATTCGCCCCCAAAATGTCGGCCAAGCTGGTCGAGCGATTGCGCCTCGCCCAGAATCCGGGTCAGCCGGGTGCCGTAGAGCCGCGCATAGTGATGGCGCAGCCCTTCGGGAAGCCATGGATATTCGACGGCCAGCCGGTCCAGAAAACCCGCGAAGGACGCACCGAGATCCCCGCCTGGCAGCGGCGCATCCGCCGTCCAGTCGCCGCCCATCTGCGCGAAGAACGGCTTCAGGCGGTGCATCGCCCGCTCGGACAGCTCGCGGAAAGTGGTTATCTTGCCACCGAAGATGTTCAGCAGCGGAGCACTGCCCCCGCCCTGATCGAGATCGAGCACATAGTCGCGGGTCACCGCCGAAGGGTTGCCCTTGCCATCGTCAAAAAGCGCCCGCACCCCGGAATAGGTGGCGCAGATATCCTCGTGGCGGATAGGCTTGCGAAAATAGAGATTTACGGCCTCGACCAGATAATCGACTTCCTCCGGGGCAATGGCAACGTCGCCGGCCGCACCGTCATAGGCGATGTCGGTGGTGCCGATCAGCGCCAGATCGCCCTGGTAGGGAATGACGAAAATCACCCGCCGGTCGTGGTTCTGGATCAGGAAAGCGTGCTCGCCAGACCAGAATTTCGGCACGATGATATGACTGCCCTTGACCAGCCGGATCTGGCGGCTGGCGGGCGCCGCGGCGATATCGGCCGCGACATGACCGACCCAGGGCCCGGCGGCATTGACCAGCCCGGCCGCAACGATGCGCTGCCGCACGCCGGTCACGCTATCTTCCAGCTCGATCAGCCAGCGAGCTTCCTCGCGCCGCGCCGAGATGCAGCGGGTACGGGGCAGGATCAATGCTCCGCGCGCCTTCGCATCAAGCGCATTGAGCGCGACCAGACGGGCATCATCGACCCGGCAATCGGAATATTCAAACGCCTTTGCATAGCCGTCCTGCAGGGCCGCGCCTTCCGGATCGCGGCGCAGGTCCAGCACCCTTGTGCCCGGCAGTGACCGACGTCCGGCGATGTGATCGTAAAGAAACAGCCCGAGCCGAACCAGCCAGGCCGGACGGTCCTGCGGGCTATGAGGCAGAACAAAGCGCATCGGCCAGATGATGTGGGGGGCGTTGCGCAGCAGAACTTCGCGCTCGCGCAGCGCCTCACGCACCAGGCGGAATTCGTAATATTCCAGATAGCGCAGCCCGCCATGAACCATCTTGCTGGAGCGCGACGAGGTCGCCTCGGCCAGATCGCCCTGCTCGCACAGCGCGACGCTGAGCCCGCGCCCTGCGGAATCGCGGGCGATCCCGACCCCATTGATGCCTCCGCCAATCACGAACAGATCGACCTGGCAGGCCTGTGTCATCATCTGGATCCTCATCACTGCACCCGGCCATAAAACCGACCGGCGGGCGATCTGGCAAGACATGCCGGACCGCCCAACCGAGATCGATGCGCGCGAGACTCAGAAATCGAACAATTCGCTGAGGAAGCTTTCACGCTTTCTGGGCTTGCGGCCATAGCGATAATCGTCATCGTCGTCATAGTCGCGGCGCCGGTCACGGCGATCGTCATCGCGCCGGTCGTCATAGCGCCGGTCGTTGCTGCGCGGCTGCGGATCGAAGCGCGGCTGCTCATGGATGGCCGCCGGTTGCGGCGCATGGGCGGTCGGCTGAGGCTCACGGGCGGGCTCGGCCAGACGCACAGGAGCGCTTGCCTCTCCCGCGCTTCTTTCGATGATCTTGTCCAGCTCGCCCCGGTCCAGCCAGACCCCGCGACATTTCGGGCAATAATCGATTTCAACCCCGTTGCGTTCCGTCATCATCAGGGTTTCGTTATCGACCGGGCATTTCATCGCAGGCTCCTTCATAGGGTGAATCATATCGCTTAGATGGGCAGGCTTGGCGCAATCTCAAGTCCTGCGATGCCAAATCCTGTCGTGTCGGCGAAGATCGCCGCAGGTTGCGAGACAGGGACGCAGCGCTTATCACGAAGGGATCTTCAGATGATAAGGAAGCGCCATGACCCGCACGCTGAATTCCGACCGCAAGGGCCCCGAGAAAGTCGGGCAGGCCATCGTGTTCCTGCATGGCTATGGTGCCGATGGGGCGGATCTTCTCGGCCTGGCCGATGTGATGGGACCGCATCTGCCCGATACGGCTTTCTACGCCCCGAACGCACCCGAGCGCTGTGCCGGCAACCCCTTTGGCTTTCAGTGGTTTCCGATCCCTTGGATGGACGGCTCGACCGAGGAGCTGGCCCGGTCCTCGATGGTGCAATCGGCTGAAGACATAAACGTTTTTCTCGATCAGGTGCTGGCTGCCGAGGAGATCACAGTGGATCAGCTGGCGGTCATCGGCTTTTCTCAGGGCACGATGATGGCGCTGGAGGTTCTGCCGCGTCGGCCGCAGCCGGTGGCGGCGATTGTCGGTTTTTCGGGCCGGTTGCTCGGTCCCGAGCGGCTGGAAGGTGAAGCCGCCTCGAAACCGCCGGTTCTGTTGCTGCATGGCGATGCCGACCCGGTCGTGCCTTTCGCCGATTTGGGCAAAGCAGAGACTGCCCTGAAATCGGCAGGTTTCGATGTCGAAAGCTTTGTCATGAAGGGAACCGGCCATGGAATTTCGCAAGATGGCTTGGTAACCGCATTGGCTTTCCTGAAGAAGCATCTGAAGATCTGAACGGATTGCGCGGTGCTGTGCGGGCGGATACGGATGCCATTTGTCGGCTATGCGAAACCCGGATCACCATCCCTGCCCCTGGCTCCGCGTTTCTGATCGGCATGTCTCCGCCTTGCCGTTAGGGATTTTCTAGCGATTGACCGCCGCGCGCTCAGCGCCGAGGCCTGCTGAACCAGGGCTTCCCCCGCCCCCGAAGCCGTAGCCGCCGCCGCCGCGCTTTGGTTGGTCAGACCTGGTGACGCTTTGCCGCCCTTGGCCAGAGCTTCCATGGCTGCCACCAGTTCTGCCCGAAGCTGGCTGAGCACCGCCGCGACATCGGTCCGCGCCCCACCGATCGCCACGTTGAGCGCCTGCGCGGCTGCACGCAATTCCGCCATCCGCGCCTCTTCCGTGGCGAGGCGTGCGGCATCGGCATCCTCCACCGGGGCGGGTCGCACCGATCCGGCATTGCGCAAGGAAGCCGCCGATGCGAACAGCCGGTTGTCAAGATCGGACAGGCTGGCAATCTCGCCGGTCAGGCGGCGGCGGACCCGGACCGCCGCATAACCCGATTCAAGGGCAATCGCATCGCCGGCCCGACTGGCGGCATCGACGAAGCGCGCAGTTTCCTCAGCCGGAGTGACATTATCCGGTTCGGCCTGCACCTGACGCGGCGGAGCCGCAGCGGGCATGGTGGTCGTGGTCGTGGTCTGGGTCAACGGGTCAAGCCGTATCATGGCATCCTCCGGTCATCTTCACATTCAGACTAACTCCGGGATATCGACTTGACCTAGCACTATCTGCTTAAAATTCAAACCAATAGATGTGTGTTGTGTCAGATGGTTTAATAGTGCTGTGACATTTGGTTTGATGACGGAACAGGGCGGAGGTCCTTAGGCTATCCGGGATGGTCCGGGGTGGATCACTTGTCGGATCGGTCTGGGCGGTTCCTCTTCCACCAGTCATGGATTGCGGATTTTCCGACGCGGCGGACATGCGGAAAGTGCCTGGCGACTTCGGCGGCGATTTCGGTAAAGGTCATCCGGTCGAT
>JBKEBH010000197.1:0-1713 GCA_047973065.1 Paracoccus sp. (in: a-proteobacteria)
TTGGTTGTACGATAAATTTTAGGTGTAGGCTTATTCATCTGAGAATTATATTGCTGAATAAGCCCTTAGAGCTAGATTTGTGCAACAAAGCCTCTTTAAACTGCAATTGACTCATTTTATAATAATCAGCAAACTGGCCTTGAATAGTAATAATATTATTGGAGTCTATTAGACTGTTTATAACCAAGTCAAAAGAATATTGTAGAGAAAAAGAAACCTCATCTACATTTAAATCTTCTAATATAATGATATGATTTTTACTATAATATGTTTCAAGGTCTTTATTTTCAATAACATCGTGACCAAATTCACCAGAGAAAATAATTTTTTGATTAGAACTTCCATATAATTTTATTTGATCATCCCCATCACCTCCATCTAATATATTATTATTACTATATGAAAGTACTAAAATATCATCCCCATCCCCACCATTTAATATACTTTCATTACTATATTCCACCTTTAACGAATCATTTCAGGCACCACCATTTAATATATTATTACGATTAAATTTAAAATCATAATTAGATAAGACTGATAAAGTATCAGAATCAGCACCTCCATCTAATGTTGTATAAGAATGAAAAGTATCTAAAGTATCACTACCTGTACCACCAAATAATGTATCCCCATCACCAAGGGCTATTAATTGATCCCCCCCTTCACCACCGGTTATAATATCCGCCTCAACTGTTCCAAAAATTACATCCCTCTCATCCGTTCCTGCCAACACAGACTGCGCAATCTGTAATGCCGAAAACTCTGTTCCATCATCAAAAATTATCTTATCTATTGCATATTCACCAAACCTATTCACCTGTTGGCGAATATATATATTTTCACCTGTGGGTTGAATAAATATATTTAAGCCATAACTCAATGTTTCAAACCCCTTAGGGGCTGGGGGAGGTGCCGCTTTATATTTCATAAAATTATAATGCGAATAAAAGGAGTAGCTCACATCATTAATTTGAATTCCTTTTAATATTAAAGTACTGTTGTTAGAAAGGTTATAATCTCCATCTCTAGTTGAAGAATGAGTTCCTTCATCAATAGTATCGTTACCATCACCTATATTATAAATATAAGTATTCTTACCTAATCCGCCATCTAAGGTATCATTACCAGTTCCTCCAGTAATTATATTATGACTTAAAGAACCACCGTAAATTTTATCATCTCCAGCCCCACCATTTAATATACTATTGCCATAGTTACCATCTCCAGCAACGATTTCATCATCACCCGCAAAACCCTCTATATGATCATTCCCAATCGTGCCATATAGGACATCATCCTCTGCTGTTCCTTTTATAATCTCTAGAAACTTATCATTATCTAATTGCGAATTATCTGCAAAAATAATTTGATCAATTTTTGCATTAAAATCCTTATTCAACTGATTTTTTAAGGTAATAACATGTTGTGTATCACGTACTATAATGGTGATATCGTATAGTCCACTTTGCTCAAATAAAACATCCTCTTGAGTTAAATCAATAAATTTTAATATATCAAATGCACCTGTCCCTTGAATAACATCATTACCATCATTTTTACTATATAGATATTCATCATTACCTGCAGTTAAGGTAAGCGTATCATCACCCAAACCAGCATCAATCACATCAGAGGTATAAGCCCCTCTTAAAATATCATTGTTATCGGCTCCAATCACCTTCACTGTGATGTCTTAGTCATTTATCACAC
>JBKEBH010000238.1:0-4762 GCA_047973065.1 Paracoccus sp. (in: a-proteobacteria)
GGCCGATCCGAAATTGCAGGGTTTTCAACGGAACCCTATGAAACCCTGCAGTTCAAAGCTACCAAAACCGATCCTTTGTCTCAGAAAATCAGCATGTTGTCGGTTGTTCAGAGCCAACTCAGTAATGTCGCCAGAAACTTGATCACCATATCCTCCGTTGCCGGGAATGATCGTCATCTCGCTTGGGCAGGTCAATGCGGCACAATAGCTGGGCGATCTTGATCGGTATGACCGCCGCCGGAAAAGGCTTGCCCCAAATGAAAACGCCGCCCCCTGAAGGGCGGCGCTTATGTGATCCGTGTGACGTTGCTTCTGTCACCCAGTCATCTCAGCAATGGCGGAAGAGCCTTCTCGCCCGGCAGGTGTAGACCCGCCGGCCGAAAATATACAGGCAGGCGCCCGAGACATTGTCGACCGCGCTTTCCTCCAGCTCGACCATTTCAAATTCGTTAAATTGCGATTCCTGATTTTTCTGAAACATTTTGGCTCCCTTTCATAATGTGCCCATGCCGGGCGTTGCGATATGCGTTCAAGCGGCGTTCTCGAACTGTTTAATTTTCCAGTGTTGCGGATGGCGATGAAGAATTCTGAGTAAATTTTTACTTCTCTCTACGCAACAATTAGAACTGTATTGTGGTTTGGTATTATCGCAATTGGTTGGATGTCTTAGTTTCAGGAATTGCATTTTAGATATTTGTAATTGGTGGTGATGCTATTTTTGCCTTCAGGTATTGCGCATTTAAATGCGGTCGAACCGACAGGGTTCGACCGCAGACAGGATGTCAGGGGTTACCTGATATGTCGCTCAGTGGCGGCGGTGACAGTTCCAGCGAATGGCGCCCCAGAACCACGATCTGCACGCACCGGAGACAGCATCAACCGCCTCGGCTTCCAGCTCGATCACTTCGAATTCGCTGATTTTCGCCTCTTGATTTTTCGAGAACATGACAACTCCCTTTCTGATGAAGGCCCATATTGGACCGGGTAATGATTGCACGTAAGATGTATCTGCATCTGCCATGCTGGCCAGTATCATGGACTGCAGGAACGGGTATTGGGAATACGAACTCAGTTTCTCTTTCCATGATGGGTTCATTAAGCGTTGATTTAGGATTGCTGCCAATTGACCGGGTGTATTAGGCGGCGGGTTGTTGTGGTCTTTATATGTGTCTTTGCGGATTAATCATGGATCCCGAGATGTTCCTGAACGGCCGGGGCGGTAAAAGCAAAAACGCCGCCCCGAAGGACGGCGTTTGCAATCTGCTTTGGCAGGGCGATCAGAAGCCCAGGCCGGCATATTTGTTCTTGAACTTCGAAACGCGGCCGCCGGCATCCATCAGCTTGGCCGAGCCGCCGGTCCAGGCCGGGTGCGAGGTCGGGTCGATGTCGAGCGACATGGTCTCGCCTTCCTTGCCCCAGGTCGAGCGGACCTGGTAGATGGTGCCGTCGGTCATCTTGACCTCGATCATGTGGTAGTCGGGGTGGATGTCTTTTTTCATGACAGCAATCCTCAGGCCTTGGCGTCGGCCGCATTGGCCTTCGGCTTGTAGTTGGTGACTTCGGCGATGCGGGCGGATTTGCCGCGACGATCACGCAGATAGTACAGCTTGGCGCGGCGGACGCGACCACGGCGGACGACTTCGATCGACGCGATATTGGTCGAATAGAGTGGGAAGACACGTTCCACGCCCTCGCCGAAGGAGATCTTGCGCACGGTGAAGGAAGCGCCGATGCCGCTGCCGCCCTTGCGGGAGATACAGACGCCCTCATAGTTCTGCACGCGTGAGCGGGTGCCTTCGGTCACTTTGTAACCGACGCGAATGGTGTCGCCGGCCTTGAAATCGGGAATGGTCTTGCCGAGTTCGGCAATCTGCTCGGCTTCGAGCTGTGCGATCAGGTTCATCGCGTTTCATCCTTGTCTTGCGCAGGGTGGACCCCTGCTTGGTGTGATGCGCCCGAGAGCTGTCGGTCCTTTGTCGGGTCCATAGCGCCTTCGCGATATGCCCGCCACAGGTCGGGGCGGCGTTCCTTGGTCAGGCTTTCGGCCTGTTCCCGTCTCCAAGCAGCAATGGCCGCATGATTGCCGGACATCACGACATCCGGTATCTGGCGGCCTTCCCACTCGGCGGGGCGGGTATATTGCGGGTGCTCAAGCAGGCCTTCGGAAAAGGATTCCTCAGCCAGCGATGCCTGATTCCCGACGACGCGGGGTATAAGCCGAACTGCCGAGTCAATCAAGACCTGAGCCGCCAGCTCGCCGCCGGTCAACACATAGTCCCCGATCGAGATTTCCTCGACCTGATGGGCATCGAGCACCCGCTGATCGACGCCTTCGAAGCGCCCGCAGATCAGGGTGACGCCGGGCCCCTGCGCCAGCTGCCGGGCGCTGGCCTGGCTCAGCGGCTTGCCGCGCGGCGACAGGTAGATCACCGGCAGGGTCGCGCCCGCCGCGCGAATGGCCGCGTCCATGACATCGGGGCGGATCACCATGCCGGCACCGCCGCCCGCCGGCGTGTCATCGACATTGCGATGCTTGCCGATCCCGAAATCGCGCAGGCCGATGGTGCGCAGGTTCCACAGTCCTTCGGTCAGGGCGCGCCCGGTCAGCGAAAGACCAAGCACCCCGGGGAAAGCCTCGGGGAAAAGCGTGATCACATTGGCGGTCCAGGCGCCGGCCACCTGCGGCTCGGCCATCAGCTCGCGCGGCTGGCGGGAGGCGGAAATCGACAGCCGGCCATGGGATTTCATCGTGCCGGATTGGCCGGTCATGGGCGGGACTCCTTGCGGGTGAGGTTGCGGCGGGCAGCCAGAAGCTCTTTCCCCGGCCAATCACCGGATATCATCGCGGTCTGCCCTGAATATCGGTGCCGGCCAGGCCGCTGCCCTTGATCAGATCCTTCTTCGCATGGGCCAGCGACGCCGAATCCAGTTTGCTGCGGTTCAGCTCGATCAGGCGGGCGACGAGCGCCGGATCGGCAGAGCGATAGACATGGCGTGGAAGTGTCAGGCGCGCCAGATTGGCCGCAGGAAGGCCGAGGAAATCGACGAAGGGCTGGGCAATGCCGAACGGCTCATCGTTCAGCCTTCCGATGTCATGGGTGATGACGCGGGCGGCGGGCAGGGCGTCGATAATGCGCTGCGCCTCATCGGTGATGGAGGTCTGGCTCATCTGCGCGGCAAACTGTTCGAGATCGTCCCTCAGGCGGATATTCTTCAGCGCCAGATGGCTGTGGATACTGCGTACCCATTGCTGATGCGGTCTGAGCGACAGGTAGATCGTGATCTCATTGGGGGGCGGCAGCACGCGCAGGGCGCGGAGCAACCTGTCCAGCAGCTCCACCGCCACCGGATAGGGCCGGGGGCCGCTGCCATTGGGCATCCGCCCGATCATGTTCTCGGCGCTGACGATCAGATCGCGGCCGGGTCTGCCGTTCGTTCCCGGGGCCAGATCGAGGCTTTGCAGGAAGGCCTCCATCGTGCTTTGCCAGAGGTCCAGCAAATCGGGCTCGGGCAGGTCCTGATACCAGAAGCCGATCTTTGTCGTCACCTCGCGCAGGCGGGCGGGCAGGACGAGCGCGGAACGCGGCCAGATGACAGGGCCGTTTTCATGCAGGAATTGCTGAACGGTCTTGGTGCCGGTCTTGTGAAAACCGGCATGGACGAAGACGCGTGTCATTCGTCCGAGCCGGGCGGGTCGGCGATGATGCGGCCCGCGGCCAGATCGACGGTGGGGACCACGGCGCGGGTGAAGGGCAACAGCAGGCTTGTGGCTCCGGTCACTTCCAGGAAATCGCCGGCACCGTGATCGAAGATCGCCTTGACCCGGCCGAGCGGCTGCCCGCCCGTGTCGAAGACATCGAGCCCGATCAGATCGGCATGGTAGAATTCGTCGTCGGGCAGCGAGGGCAGGACGTCGCGCGGTGCCCAGAGCGTGACGCCTTTCAGGGCCTCGGCCTCTTCGCGGGTGGTGACGCCGGAAAGCCGGGCACCAAAGCCGGCGGTCACCGGGCGGGTCAGGGTCACGGAAAATTCACGCTTGCCGTCCTCGGTCGAAAGCGGGCCATAGCTGGCGATATCGGTGGGCTCGCTGGTGAAGCTTTTCAGCCGGGCCTCGCCATGGACGCCAAAGGCTCCGGCAATGGCTCCGACGCAGATCTTGTCAGACATGATCTATTTCTCTCCGCAAAAGCCGGCGCGTATCCAGATGCCGCCCGATTGTTCGCACAGGTTTATCTGGTGGCTGCGTTCGACGAAAATGCCGGCAACGAAGGCCAGCATCAACAGGAAAACCAATTGGAACAGGCGCAGGATGAACATCGGCCCTCAGATGAAGCGGCCCGCCGGAAAGGCGGGCCGGATCAGGATTATTCCGAAGCGGCTTCTTCGGCGGGAGTTTCAGCCGGGGCGGCCTTGGCTTCTTCGGCAGCGGCCTTGGCGGCGGCGGCTTTGTCTTCGCGCTCCTTGACGCGTTCCTGGGCTTTCTTGCCCGGGACCGCCTTTTTCAGGTTCTTGCGTTCGGCTTTCGGCTTGACGCCGGCGGCTTCGAGGAAGCGGGCGACGCGGTCGGTCGGCTCGGCGCCCTGGCTCAGCCAGTACTGAACGCGCTCCATATCCATCTTGATGCGGTCTTCGCTGTCCTTGGCGAGCAGCGGGTTATAGGTGCCCAGCTTCTCGATGAAGCGGCCATCGCGCGGCATGCGCGAATCGGAAGCGACGATCGAATAGAAGGGACGCTTCTTCGAGCCGCCACGGGCCAGACGGA
>JBKEBH010000239.1:0-32160 GCA_047973065.1 Paracoccus sp. (in: a-proteobacteria)
TCATCTCGCTGCAGCTGACCGGGCACTTCCTGCCGCAGACCGGGCTTTTCGGCTCGCTAAGCGGCTCGAACACTGAGTTCCTGACCAAGCTGGATCAGGTGGTCACCGATCTGGGCTTCAGATCCTATACCGAGCATCACGGCGGCACGCTGAACATGGTTCTGTTCACTCTGGCGCTGATGATCGGCACCGCGGGTCTGCCCCATGTCATCATCCGCTTCTTCACCGTGCCGAAAGTGTCGGATGCGCGTAAATCGGCGGGCTGGGCTCTGGTCTTCATCGCGCTGCTTTACACCGTGGCTCCGGCTGTCGGTGCCATGTCGCGCTTCAACCTGACTGCGACCATGTGGCCAGGCGCGACCGCGGGCGACACGTTCAGCGAACAGGCGATCTCGCTCGATGCGATCGAGAACGATGCCGACAAGGCATGGATGCGCAACTGGCAGAAGACCGGGCTTCTCAACTGGGAAGACAAGAACGGCGACGGCATGATCCAGTACTACAATGACGCTGCCGAGCCGGGCGAGGCGCTGGCTGGGGTCATTGCCGGGCAGGGTCTGACCGGAAACGAGCTGACCACCGTCAACAATGACATCATGGTTCTGGCCAACCCGGAAATCGCCAACCTTCCGGGCTGGGTGATCGGGATCGTGGCGGCTGGCGGTCTGGCCGCGGCGCTGTCCACGGCGGCAGGTCTTCTGCTGGCGATCTCGGGCGCGGTGTCACACGATCTGGTCAAGGGCTGGCTGGCCCCGAACATCAGCGAAAAGAACGAGCTGATGGCGGCCCGCGTGTCGATGGCGATCTCGATCCTGGTTGCCACCATCCTCGGGCTCAATCCGCCGGGCTTTGCCGCGCAGACCGTGGCCCTGGCCTTCGGTCTGGCTGCGTCCTCGATCTTCCCGGTTCTGATGATGGGCATCTTCTCGAAGCGCATCAACAAGCAGGGTGCGATTGCCGGGATGGTTGCCGGTATCGCTTCGACGCTGATCTATATCTTCACCTATAAGGGCTGGCTCTTCATCTCGGGGACCAACATGCTGGAAGATACCGCTGCCAACTGGCTGTTCGGTATCTCGCCGGCCTCCTTCGGGGTGATCGGTGCGCTGATCAACTTCGGTGTCGCCTATCTGGTGTCGAACATGACCGAAGAGCCGCCGGCCGAAGTGGTCGAGCTGGTCGAATCGATCCGGGTTCCGCGCGGTGCGGGCGCGGCCACAGATCACTGAGACAATTGCCGCGCCCCCGGATCTGCCCGGGGGCGCGGCAGCCTTTTCTTTAATCATTGCGCATGGCGCAGGTCAGGCCCGATATGGATCCGATTGCCAAGTTCATTTCCGCCATTCACCCCTATGACACACTGACCGCCGAGGAGCTGGCCCGGGTTACCGCAAGCTTCATCCGCCGCGACTGGCAGGCCGGCGAAACCGTCTATCACTTCGGCGCGCCCCTGGACGGGCTTTACCTGATCGAGGATGCGACGGTCGAAATCACTGATCGCAATGGCGTGCAGGTCTCGGTTCTGGGCCGGGGCAATTCCTTTGGCGAGCGCGGGCTTTTGATCGACGGGCTGGCCGCGACTACTGCGTCTGTCACCCGGCCGGGCGCGGTGCTGACGCTGCCCGAAATCGAATTTGACCGGCTGATGAAAACCAGCCCGGCCTTTGCCCGTTTCTTCACCCGGGGCCGATCACTGCCGGTGCGGGAGGGTGCCGATATCACCACGCTCAAGGTCTCGGACCTGCTGAGCCACGCGCCCCTGGCCGCCAGCGCCGACACCCCGATTGCCGAGGCGGCGCGCATGATGCGCGAGGCCCGGGTGTCCTCGCTGGGGATCACCGACGCGGAAGGCGGGCTCCGCGGGCTGGTCACCATTCGCGACATGTCGAACCGCGTCATTGCCGAAGGGCGCGATCCGTCCGGGCCGGTCAGCGCGATCATGACCGAAGACCCGATCACCCTGCCGCCTTCGGCCCTGGGCTCGGATATCCTCAATATCATGATGGAGCGCCGGTTCGGGCATCTGCCGGTCGTCGATCAGGGCCGTTTCATCGGCATGATCACCCAGACCGATCTGATGCGGGTGCAGGCGATTTCCAGCTCGGTGCTGATCCGCGATGTCGCCCGCTCCGAAACCGTCGCGCAGATGGCGGCGGTCACCGCCCGCATTCCCGAGCTGCTGGCCAATCTGGTCGCGGCCCATCAGCGCCATGAGGTCGTGACCCGGCTGATCACCGATATCGCCGATGCCGTCACCCGCCGTCTGATCGCTTTGGCCGAGGCCGAACTCGGCCCGCCGCCCGCACCCTATCTTTGGGCAGCCTGCGGATCGCAGGGGCGGCAGGAACAGACCGGCGTGTCGGATCAGGACAATATCCTGATCCTCGCCGACGGCATCGCCCCGGACGATCCCTGGTTCGAAAAGCTGGCCCGCTTCGTCTGCGACGGGCTCAATGCCGCCGGCTATATCTATTGCCCGGGCGAGATGATGGCCGTGACCCCGCGCTGGCGTCAGCCGCAATCGGTGTGGCGCAGCTATTTCCGGGGCTGGATCGAAAAGCCCTCGCCCGAAGCCCAGATGCTGGCCTCGGTCATGTTCGACCTGCGGGCGATTTCGGGCGATGCCTCCCTGCTTGACGGCCTTCAGGCCGAGACCCTGCAAATGGCCGCGAAGAATTCGATCTTCGTTGCGCATATGATCTCGAATTCGCTGAAACACCAGCCGCCGCTGGGTCTGATCCGCAGCTTCGCCACCATCCGCTCGGGCGAGCATCAGGGCCATATCGACATGAAGATGAACGGGGTGGTGCCGGTCGCCGATCTGGCCCGGGTCTATGCCCTGCGCGGACGGCTGAGCCCGGTCAATACCCGCGCCCGGCTGGAAGCGGCCGAATCTGCAGGAGTTATCTCGGGCACCGGCGCGCGCGATCTGATCGCGGCTTACGATCTGATCCAGACCCTGCGGCTGGGAAACCAGGCCGATCAGGTCCGGGCCGGGCGAAAGCCGGAAAACTTCCTGTCGCCCTCGGATCTGCCCGACTTCGAACGCAGTCACCTGCGGGATGCTTTCGTCGTGGTGCGCACCATGCAATCTGCGCTTGGACAAGGAAAAGGAGCGCTTTCATGAACGAAGTCAGCGGGCTGGGATACGATCTTCTGGGCACATTCGCCGTGGCCATCGGGGCGGCGGCGTTGATCTATGCGCTCGGCCATGCCCTGCGCCGCGCTGGCCGCCCGCTGCCGGGCTGGGCCTTGCCCGCCGGGATCGGGGTGGCGATTCTGGCCTATGCGACCTGGAACGAATACAGCTGGGCGAGCCGGGTCGAGACGCAGCTGCCCGAAGGATATGAGGTCATCGCCCGGGGCGAGACCAGTAGCGCGCTGCGGCCCTGGACCTATTTCGCCCCGCCGGTCTCGCGGCTGGCGGTGATCAACCCGGCCGCCCTGCGCGGCGATGGCGAGGGTGCGCAGGTTCTGCCGGTCCTGCTGCTTGAACGCTGGAAGCGGTCGATCACCGTCGAACAGGGCATCGACTGCGCCGGCGGCAAGGTGCGCCCGCCTGAAAGCGGCTGGGTCCATGCCGATGCGAGCGATCCGAGTTTCAACGCGGTTTGTGGAGGGTAAGGCAATGGCGCGCGTCATGGTGATCGAGGATGAGGACAATATTGCCATCGCGCTCGATTTCCTGCTGACGCGCGACGGCCATCTGCACAGCCGGCTGGCCACGGGCGTGGGCGCCATCGAAGCGCTTCGCTCCGAGCACCCGGATCTGGTCCTGCTCGATATCATGTTGCCGGGGGTCTCGGGCTATCAGATCGTCCAGGACCTGCGCGCCGATCCGGGGCTGAAGGATATCCGGGTGCTGATGATGACCGCGCGCGGCTCGGTGATGGAGCGGCGCAGGGGACTGGCGCTTGGTGCGGACGGGTTCATCGCCAAACCGTTCGAGCTGTCGGAACTGCGCGCCGAAATGGCCCGCGTTTTGGGGGGGACCTGCTGATGCTGACCCGTCTGTCGCTGCGTTTCCGGGTCTTTTTGATCTTTGCCGGGCTGGGGGCCGGGCTGATCGGCCTGCTGGCATTGGGTCTGATGCTGGTGCGGCGGACGCTGGTTGCGACCGGGCCGCAATATCTGGGTGCCGGGCCGCCGGGCATGACCGATGCGCTGGCACTGGCCGGACTGGTCGCCGGGCTTGGCGGGCTCGGTCTTGTTACGGGGGTCTGGTATCTTTTCGATGCCAATGTCGCCCGGCCGATCGAGACGCTCGCCGGCAGTCTCCTGACCGGCGCGATACCCGATGTGGATGAAGGCCGCTATCTCGCCGATCTGGCGCCGGCTGCCCGCGCCGCAGCCCAGGCTCAGACGAGGGCCCGCGAGGATCTGCGTGCCGCCCTCGCCGCCCATGCCGAGGCCGAAGCGCGCGAAAAATCCATGCTGGAAAAGATCCTTTCCGATATCGGCGCCGGCGCAATTCTCGCCAATGCGGAGGGGCGGGTGTTGTTCTACAACGCCGCCGCCGTCCAGCTTTTGCCCGGGCTTGGCCTCGACCGCGATCTGGCGCGTTTCCTGCGCCCCGGTGGGCTCGAAGCGGCGCAGGCCCGGATCAATGCCGGAGCCGATGCCACCGATGTTGCGCTGATCGGGGCCGAGGGCGCCCGGCTCTCGGGCCGGATGCGCCGCCTGCAGGACGAAAATGGCGGCACCATCCTGATCCTGCGCCCGGCCCGCCGCGAGCCGATCCCGCCGCGCGCGCCCCTTGAGGCGCTGCGTCGCCATGCCGCGACGCTGACCCCGCTGCTCGAAGATCTGCACGGTCCGCTGCCGCCTGAACTCACCGGCGCCATTCAAAGCGAGGGCCGGGGCATGGCTGCGGCGCTGCGCGAGCTGGAAGCCGCTCTGGTGCCGCCGGCGCCCCGCCAGCGCCGGGTGGCGGCCGAAGAACTGGCGCGCGGGCTCGGCCTGCCTCTGGGCGAGATCGCCCCGGTAACGCTGGCCGCCGATGGCTGGCAGATCGGCGGGCTGCTGACCGCGCTTGGCGAGCATCTGACCAAAGAGGCGCGCGCGCCCAGTGCGGTGATCCGCCAGGACGACAAAGAGGCGGTGCTGACGCTGAACTGGACCGGCCCGGCGCTGGAGATGGATCTGCTGGATGGCTGGCTCAACGAGGCCCCCGATCCCGATCACCCGGAGCTTTCGGGCAATGACATCCTTGCCGCCCATGGCACCGGCATCTGGCCGGAAAGCGATGGCAGGGATGCGCGCCTAGTCCTGCCGCTGACCATCTCGCCGATTGCCCGCGAAGCCCGCCCCGCCGTCACCTATGACTTTGCCCTGGCCGCGCGCGAGGCCCCCGATGCGCGGCCGTTGAGCGCGCTGACCTGCGTGGTCTTCGATACCGAAACCACCGGGCTCGCTCTTTCGGACCGCATCGTCCAGATCGCCGGGCTGCGCATTGCCGGCGGCCGGCTGACCGGCGAGCAATTCGACACGTTGGTCAATCCCGGCCGCAAGATCCCGCCGGGCTCGACCGCGATCCACGGCATCAGCGACGATATGATCGCCCATGCCCCCGACATGACCACGGCCCTGCGCGGCTTTCACCATTTCGCCGAAGGCGCGGTGCTGATCGCTCATAACGCGCCTTTCGACATGGGCCTGCTGCGCGCGGCCGAATCGGAAACCGGCCAGCATTTTCCCAACCGGGTCATGGATACGGTGCTGCTCTCGGCCATGATCTGGGGGCAGGGCGCGGTCCACAGCCTCGACGCAATCTGCGACAGGCTGGAAATCACCATCCCCGAGGGCCTGCGCCACACCGCCATGGGCGATGCCGAGGCGACCGCCCAGGCCTTCCTGCGCATGTTGCCGGCGCTGGAAGCCAAGGGCATCACCCGTTTCGAACATGTCCTCAGCCAGGCCCAGAAATACCGCCGCCTGCTCAGTGACGCCAATCTCATTGCCGCCCATGGCAATTGAAATGGCCCGGGCCAGCCTGGCCCTCCATTCTTCTTCATCCAAATATCCCGGGGTGAGCGCCGAAGGCGCGAGGGGCAGCGCCCCTTAACCCGGCCCCCATCCAGAACGGCAATGACAGGGCGATAATGAAAAAAGCCCCGGAGCGCCAATCGCTCCGGGGGCCAGAATGCAATCAGGCCCGAGGCCTGCCCGGCTCAGCGGCCGAGCTTGGCGTGAACCTCGTCGATATCGACCTCACCCAGCGGGTATTTGTTGTCGGGATCGTCGAAGTCATATTTGAACAGCCGGAAATCCTTCTTGTAGATTTCCCAGATCAGATGACGCGACAGATCGTCGAAATATTCGCTGACCTTGTGGGCGCGCTTCGGGCCATGGCCTTCCGATTCGTTGAAACGGGGCACATCCTCGACATTCAGCGGCACAGGCGTGTCGGCGGCATTGAGCACTTTCTGCATGCCGTCGTTGAACTTCTCGGTGAAGAAGATCTGATTATAGCGCCCGCCATTGACGATGAAGGTCGAAATATGACCCGACATTGACGACCAGTGGATGTCGGGATCCATCGGCCGGCGCCAGCGGATGGTGTCGCGCGCGAACAGCAGGAAGCGGCGGAAGGACTTGATCTGGTCGAAATCGAAACTGTCCTCGGGACTGCCGACCTCGATGCCGTATTTCTGGATCAGCTGCGGGACCAGGTTGCCCCGGTAGCGTTTGCCATTGCGCTGAATGCCGGCGATCTTGTCGAAAAACGACGACAGGATGCGCGAATAGGGGTTGCGCACGCAGGTGAAGGTCACCCCTGTATGCGCCCGCACGGCATCCTCGATCGGCTTCTGGCTGCCGTCCTGGGACCACTTGTGCAGCCCATCCTTGCTGTCGTGAATATCACCGTCGAAATATCTGCCATGATCCGAATAGAACATGATCTGCCCGATGGTCGAGCAGGCACATTTCGGGACCACGCGATAGACCATGCTCTCGCTTTCGGTCATCCAGATTCCGGGAAAACCCATTAGTTACCTCGTCTGCAGGCGGCGGGTTGCGATACCTGCCAAAATCGTGGAAAGACAAAAAGCAGATCGGAGAGGGATTTTCAACGCCCAATCCCGATCATGGAAAACGTAGCCTTATACCCGTGCCCGGAGAGCCATGGCCAAGATCGCATTTATCCTGCTCGCGCATAAGGACCCCAACGGGTTGATCGCGCAGGCAGAACGGTTGACCGCGACTGGCGATTATGTCTCGATTCACTTCGATGCCAACGCCAGGAAGGACGACTTCATCCGCCTTCAGCAGGCTCTGTCTGCCAATCCAAACGTGACTTTCGCCGCCCGCCGCCACAAATGCGGCTGGGGCGCCTGGTCGCTGGTGGCCGCAACCTTGGACGCCGTGCGCGCGGCTGTTGCAAGCTTCCCCGCCGCGACCCATTTCTACATGTTATCAGGCGATTGCATGCCGGTCAAATCGGCCGAATATGCCCACGGTTTCCTCGATGCGGAGCATGTGGACTACATTGAAAGCTTCAATTATTTCGAATCGGACTGGATCAAGACCGGAATGAAGGAAGACCGGCTGATCTATCGGCACTGGTTCAACGAACGCACCCAGCCGCGCCGATTTTATACCAGCTACGAATTCCAGAAACGCTTCAAGCTGACCCGTCAGGTCCCGCCCGATCTGGAAATGATGATCGGCAGCCAATGGTGGTGCCTGCGCCGCGAGACCATCGAAAAGGTGCTGCATTTCTGCGAAGAGCGCCCTGAAGTGCTGCGCTTTTTCTCGACGACCTGGATCCCGGACGAGACCTTCTTTCAGACCATCGTGCGCCATGTCGTCCCGCGCAAGGAAATCCGCACCCGGACCCTGACCTATCTGATCTTCACCGATTACGGCATGCCGGTGGTGTTCTGTAACGACCACTATGACATGCTGGTCGGGCAGGATTATCTGTTTGCCCGCAAGATCAGCTCTGAAGCCACTGAGCTGAAGGAAAAGCTCGGTGCGCTCTGGCAGGCCGAGGGGCAGCATTTCCCCATCTCGGGCGAGGGCAAGTCGCTGTTTCGCTTCCTGACCGGCCGGGGCCGGATCGGCCGGCGATTCGTGCCGCGGTTCTGGGAAACCGAGGCCAGCATCGGCCGCCAGAGCCAGCTGCTGATCGTTGTCGCCAAGAAATGGCATATTGCCAAGCACCTGACCGAAGCGATCCGCATTCATACCGATCTGCCGGCGGTGGATTACCTGTTCAACGAACGCGACGCCAATCTGCCCGATATGGGCGGGGTCGAGAAATCGGTGAGCAAGCGTCATCGCCACCGCCGCGCCCTGATTCGGCTGCTCATGGACGAGTTTCAGGATATGCGGCTGGTGATCTGCATGGATCCGGCTGCGCTGGAAATGATTCAGGATTTCGCCATCGACAAATCGGAAACCCGGATCCTGTTCATGGATTCGCAGTTCAGCGACGATTATATCCGCGGCCATCTCGGCCGGGTCGGTCTGGCCAATGATTCGACGCCGGGCGATGTGATCGAGGGTCTGCTGCCGATGGTGCGCGCCGATCTCGAACACGAGGCCGAGCGGTTGCGCGACATGGAGTTCGAACGCTTCCACGAGATCAGCGAGACCGTCGGCATTCCCTATAACGCCAGGGTTCTGGCCGATTTTCTGGGCGTGAATGAGGAAGCCGCGATCAGCATTGCCGAAACCCCCTATCTTTTCGCCGATTGAGGAGGTCCCGATGGGCTTTGTCTATGACGACAGCAATATCTTCGCCCGCATTCTGCGCGGTGAAATCCCCAATGACACCGTGCTGGAAACCGAGCATACGCTGGCTTTCCGCGATATTCAGCCCAAGGCACCCAGCCATGTTCTGGTGATTCCCAAGGGCAAATACGTCACCTTCGACGATTTCGCCGCCAATGCCTCGTCCGAGGAAATCACCGATTTCATGCGTGTGCTCGCGCAGATTACGGCAGCGGAGGGCATCTCGACCGGAAGCGGTGGTCAGGGCTTTCGTGCCATCGCCAATGCCGGCACCCATGGCTTGCAGGAGGTGCCGCATTTCCACCTGCACATTCTCGGCGGTCGGGTGATCGGGCCGATGGTGGTGAATTAGCCATAATGCCTGTGTAAAAGCACGCTGGAATTATGGATTTTTGATGTCTAATATTATGCTGGTCTAGGAAGGCTGAAAGAATCGTGGCGCCACCCAATGTGCCGCTGAAGGATGTCAAGATTTTCCTGCCTGATGTCGGCCCGAATGCTGTCAGCGATATATTGGTCTGCGGAAGGTTTTCGCTGAATGAAGACGTGGACAATCTTTCCCGCACGGATTTTCATTCTCCGCAAATCTGCGTGAACTATAATGATCTGGCGGAGGTGGTGAAGCTGAAGAAATAGTCTTTGCGTCAGCCAGGGGCGACCGATCTTTCTTGGCGGTGCCAGGAATCGGTCAGGCGGTGAGATTTCAGCCTCGGATGATGCGGATGATCAGACCGGGGCAGAGCTTTGCCGGCTGGCGGCATATTCGCTCAGAAGCTCCATGAAAGCTTCCTCGGGCGGAAAGCCCGGGTAGGCGTGCCTGGCGCCGGTTTGGGTCCATGGCAATTTTTCGTCGGTCCAGCATTCGATGAAGGGCACTGTCAGTGCTGGTCCATTCTCGAACATGGTGGTGCGGATATTGACGAAGGGGTCCATGATATCGGCCGTGGTGTAGAGCCAGCTCGGGCAGAAATGGTGCCGCAGATCGCCCTTGATTCCGCCCAGCACGGTGTCGCCTTCGACGGTCAGGGCGTCCTGCGGATAAAGCGCGCTGAGGGAAAAGGCGCTGGCGGTCATGCGCTGACAGCCGGTGCAATGGCAGGCGAAGGTGGCGACGGGTGCGTCGGTGACACTGAGCTTTACCTGCCCGCAGCGGCAGGTGCCGGTCATTTCTGTGCCCTCCCATTGGTCAGTTCGACAAAGACATCTTCGAGCCTCGGCTGCTCGATGGCAATGTCGTTGATTGGCAGCCCGCCGGCCCGAATCGCGTCGATGATCCGGTCGGGATGCAGGCGCGAGGGTTGATAGGACAGCGCCAGCCGGCCCGGCCCGCGCCATTCCGGGCTGACGCCGCCGGGCAGGGCGGGCAGGGGCAGGGCCGGATCGGTTTCGATCACCATGGTCTTGCCGTCGGCGCGGGCCAGCAGTGCGGCGGTGGTATCTTCGATCAGAACCTCGCCGCGGTCGATGATGGCGATCCGGTCGCACATCGCCTCGGCCTCTTCCAGATAATGGGTGGTCAGGATCACGCTCATCCCGGCCTGGTTCAGGCGCCGGACATTGTGCCAGAGCATCTCGCGCAGGCCGATATCGACGCCGGCGGTCGGCTCGTCCAGAACCAGCACCTGCGGGCGATGCACCAGAGCCTTGGCCAGCAGCAGCCGCCGCTTCATCCCGCCCGAGAGGTTGCGCGAATAGCTTTCCGCCTGATCGGACAGCCCGACAAGCGCCAGCAGCTCATCGGTCCAGCGTTCGGATTTCGGCACGCCGTAAAGTCCGGCCTGCACCTCAAGGCTGGCGCGCGGGGTCAGGAAGGGGTCGATGTTCAGCTCCTGCGGCATGACCCCGATGGCGGCGCGCGAATTTCGCGGGTTCACATCCTGATCGAAACCCCAGATCACCACTTGCCCGGCGGATTTGTTGACCAGCCCGGCCATGATATTGATCGTCGTCGATTTGCCCGCGCCGTTCGGCCCCAGCAGCCCGAAGATCGAGCCGGCCGGAATCGTCAGATCGATTCCCTTCAGCGCCTCCCTGGCAGCGGCCTTGCCCGAGGCGCGATAGGTCTTGCGCAGCCCGATGATTTCAATGGCATTCGTCGTCCCTGGCATGGCGCTCCCTTGCTTCCGGCTGGGTCTTGAGGCTATTGGGGTTAGACCCGATCCTATTCCGACCGACAAGAAGGTCCGCCATGTCCGAAGTTGAATTCGAACTGCCCGAAAATCCGCTCTCCACTGGTCAGGACGCGCCCGACCAGCATCCGCCGCTGGAAAGTGAGCTGGTGACCCATTGGAAGATTGCCTGTTCTGGCGATGAGGCGCGCGGCATGGGCCATCCCAAGGTCTGGATGCAGATCTCGCCCTTTACCGGCTATGTCGATTGCGCCTATTGCGACAAGCGCTTCATCATCGACCGCGACAACGCCCACGACGATCACTGAGATCATCCGGGCGGGCTTTGATCCGCCCGCCGGCTGTGGCAGAACATGCGGGACCAAAAGGAGCCCCGCATGTCTGACGCATTTGGCAAAGGCCATCATCTTCACCTGATCGACGGCTCGGCCTTCATCTTCCGCGCCTATCATGCGCTGCCGCCCCTGACCCGCAAATCCGACGGGCTGCCGATCGGCGCGGTGGCCGGCTTTTCCAATATGCTGTGGAAATATGTGCAGGACGCCAAGGGCTCGGATGCGCCGACCCATGTCGCGGTGATTTTCGATCACAGTTCCAGGACCTTCCGCAACGATATCTACCCCGAATACAAGGCGAACCGCCCGCCCTTGCCGGAAGATCTGCGCCCGCAGTTTCCGCTGACCCGCGAGGCGACGCGCGCCTTCAACATCGCCTGTATCGAGATCGAAAGCTATGAGGCTGATGACATCATCGCCACGCTGGCCTGTCAGGTGCGTGAGGCCGGGGGCAGGGTGTCGATCATCAGTTCGGACAAGGATCTGATGCAGCTGGTCGGGGGGGGTGTCTTCATGCTCGATCCGATCAAAGGCAAGGAAATCGGCCCCGAAGAGGTCGAGGAAAAATTCGGGGTCGGCCCGGATCGCGTCGTGGATATTCAGGCTCTGGCCGGGGACAGCGTCGATAACGTGCCGGGTGCGCCGGGGATCGGGATCAAGACCGCGGCGCTTTTGATCAACGAATATGGCGATCTGGAAAACCTGCTGGCCAATGCCGGCGAGATCAAGCAGCCCAAGCGCCGCCAGACCCTGATCGATTTTGCCGATCAGATCCGGATTTCGAAGCGGTTGGTCCAGCTCGATTGCGAAACCCCGCTGGATTTCGGTCTGGACAGTCTGGAAGTGCGCGACCCCGATTCTGAAACCCTCCTGAATTTCCTGACCGAGATGGAGTTCCGCACCCTTTCGAACCGCGTGGCCGAACGCTTCGGGGCCGAGGCACCGGCGATTGCCGCTGCGCCGGTCAGCGCCGCAGCGGCGGCGGCCGGCCCGGACTGGCCGACGATGGATCTGACCAGATATCAGACCGTGACCTGCGAGGCCGATCTGGAGGTCTGGATCGACGCGATCCGGGCGGCGGGGGCGGTGGCCATCGACACCGAAACCACCGGGCTCAATGAAATGGTGGTCGATCTGGTCGGGATCTCGCTTTGCACCGGGCCGGGCATGGCCTGCTATATTCCGGTCGGACATGTTTCCGGCGGCGGCGATCTGTTCAGTTCGGGCGCCAGGCTGGAAGGCCAGCTCGATATGGATCTGGTGCTGGGCAAGCTCAAGCCGGTGCTGGAAGACGCCGCGATCCTCAAGATCGGGCAGAATATCAAATATGACTGGAAGATCCTGGTGCGGCACGGCGCCATCCGCATGGCCCCGATCGAGGATACCATGCTGATGTCTTACGCGATGGGGTCCGAGCTGTTCAGCCATGGCATGGACGATCTGTCCGAGCGGGTGCTGGGCCACAAGCCGCTGCCGATCAAGGATCTGATCGGCTCGGGCAAGAGCCAGATCACCTTCGATCAGGTGCCGCTTGACAAGGCCACGCCCTATGCGGCCGAGGATGCCGAGGTCACCTGGCGGCTCTGGCAGATGCTGCGCCCGCAGCTGCCGGCACATGCGGTGACCACCGCCTATGAAACGCTGGAGCGGCCGATGGTGCCGGTGCTGGCCGATATGGAAATGGCCGGGATCAAGGTTGACGGCGAACATCTGGCCCGGATGTCGAATGTCTTCGCCCAGAAAATGGCCGGGCTTGAGGATGAGATTCAGGACATGGCCGGGGTAAAGTTCAATGTCGGCTCGCCCAAGCAGCTGGGGGAGATCCTGTTCGATCAGATGGGCCTGCAAGGCGGCAAGCAGGGCAAGACCGGGGCTTATTCGACCAGTGCCGACGTGCTGGAGGATCTGGCTGCCGAAGGTCATGAGCTGCCGGCGAAAGTGCTGGACTGGCGGCAGATGTCGAAGCTGAAATCGACCTATACCGACGCGCTTCAGACCCATGTGAACCCGGTGACCGGCCGGGTCCATACCAGCTATTCGATTGCCGGGGCCCAGACCGGGCGGCTGGCTTCGACCGATCCGAACCTTCAGAACATCCCGGTGCGCAGCGAGGAGGGCCGGCGCATCCGCGAGGCGTTTATCGCAACGCCCGGACACAAGCTGGTCAGCCTCGATTACAGCCAGATCGAGCTGCGGGTGCTGGCCCATGTCGCCGATATCCCGGCGCTGAAACAGGCGTTCAAGGACGGGATCGACATTCACGCCATGACCGCCAGCCAGATGTTCGGGGTGCCGGTCGAAGGCATGGACCCGATGATCCGCCGTCAGGCCAAGGCGATCAATTTCGGGGTGATCTACGGGATTTCCGGCTTTGGCCTTGCCCGCAACCTGCGCATTCCGCGCGCCGAGGCTCAGGCTTTCATCGACACCTATTTCGAACGCTTCCCGGAAATCCGCGCCTATATGGACAAGACCGTCGAGGACGCCAAGCGCGACGGTTTCGTGCGCACCATCTTCGGGCGTAAGATCGCAACGCCCGGCATCAACACCAAGGGTCCGGCCGCAGGCGGGGCGCGGCGTGCGGCGATCAACGCGCCGATTCAGGGTGCGGCCGCCGATATCATCCGCCGCGCCATGATCCGCATGCCGGGTGCGATCCGGGGTCTGCCTGCGAACATGCTGTTGCAGGTCCATGACGAGCTGGTCTTCGAGGTCGAAGAGGGGGTAGCTGATCAGCTGATCGAAGCCGCCCGCGACGTGATGGAAGGCGCGGCCGAGCCGCTGGTCAAGCTTTCGGTGCCGCTGGTCGTCGATGCCGGGATCGGTGACAACTGGGCACAGGCGCATTGATATGCCCCATCACCATCACCATCACCATCACCATCACCACCACGGCCACGATCACGCCGGGCACCACCACCATGATTTCGGCTCTGACCGGGCGATCCTTCTGGCGGTGCTGGTCAATATCGGGCTGACGGTTGCGCAGGTGGTCGGCGGCTATCTGGCCTCATCGACGGCGCTGATCGCCGACGGGGTGCATAATTTCTCGGATGCGATGGCGCTGGTTCTGGCTTTCGGCGCGCGCCGGCTGTCGCGGCGCGGGGCCTCGGCTGCCATGAGCTTTGGCTGGCAGCGTTCGGAAATCATTGCGGCTTTCGTCAATTATGCCAGCCTGATCGCGGTCTCGATCTGGCTGGGCTATGAGGCGATCCTGCGTCTGGCCGATCCGCCCGAAGTGGCGGGCGGCGTGGTCATGGCGCTTGCCGGGCTGGCGCTGCTGGTCGATCTGTGGACGGCCGCCCTGGTCTGGCGCAGCGCGAAAGACAGTCTGAACCTGCGTGCGGCGCTTTTGCACAATCTCACCGATGCCGGGGTTTCGGTCGCGGTGATCCTCGGCGGGGCTCTGGTCTGGGCCTTCGGCTGGGACCGGGTCGATCCGGTCCTGACCCTGCTGATCTCGGCGGCCATCCTGATTCATGTCGCCGCCGATATCCGCCCGGTTCTGCGCATCCTGATGCTGGGCGCGCCGCCCGGCGCGGATGCGGATGACGTCAAGGCGGCGATGACCGGCCTGCCCGGCGTGATCGACGTCCATCACCTGCATATCTGGCAGATCGACGAAAAGCGCAGTTCGGCCGAAATGCATCTGGTGATCGAGGAAAGCGTGGATTTCACCGCGGTTATCGCCAGCGCCAAACGGGTTCTGGCCGAGCGCTTCGCCATCAGCCACACCACCATCGAGGTCGAAACCCAGGCCAGCGGCTGCGCCGGCGCGGATTGCGCCGGCTGAGCGGTCCCTACCGCGCCGCCGCCAGCTGCGGGGCCGGGCCAAGCGGCAGCGGACCGAACCAGGTCCTGCCGTCCCTGAAGATCAGCGGCAGGTGGATTTCGCCCGGACCCGCCGGCGGCAGAGACAGGGATCTGTCGATATTGTCGAGATCGGCGATGGCCGCCTCGGGATCGACTGCGAGCCCGGCTTCCGTCGGCGCGGATTGATCAGCATCCTGCTTGGTGCCCGCGTCTTGCGGATCGCCGCCTTTGCGCCTGGCAATCACCTGGCGCGCTGTCGTCAGCTTCCTCACCATCAGCTTGGCCAGATGGACCGCACCTTCCGGGATCATCCCGGCATGAATTGCGGCATCGACGAAGGCTTCGCCATCCTTGGTGTAAAGCGCCGCCTCGCCCTCGGCGAAACCGTTCTCATCGGCGATCAGCTGGCCCAGCACCTTGGCTTCCAGCTTGCCGAGGCTGAACTTCATGCCGGTCATCTGGAGGCCGGTCAGCGCGGGCGGCGGGGCGGTGCCGTCTAGGACAGCCTTGGCGGGCAGGCTGCTCAGCCAGACCTGGACCGGGCCGCTGATACTCATCCGTTCGGTCAGGTTGGCAATGACCAGCTCGTCGAGCTTCACGGCGATCATGTAGGCCGCGACCGATCCCTGCGGCGCGCCCGATCCCATATGGGTCAGCTCGGCCCTGATATTCAGCCCGCCGAGCGCGTCCGAGCCATCGACAGCCAGATCCTCGGTCTTCATTTCGATCCGGCTCAGCGCCAGCCCCTTGATCGGCGAAACCGAGGCACTGGCCTTGCCCTCCTTCATGCCCAGATCGACCGGCTGGCCGGCCTGATGCAGGGTCAGCTGATCGGGCAGATCGAGGCTCAGCGTGGTCGGTGAGAAAAGCGAGACATAGGCGTCAAGCTCGGGCGCATTCACCATCTGCGCCTCATCGCCAATGCTGAGCGCTTCGAAATGCAGCCCGAAACGGCCGGGCTGGCGCAGCGGCCTTATCGTGCCGGCAGATACGTCCTGCGCCCCGACCAGAGCTGAGCGCGCGCGCGCGCTCAGCCAGGCCTCGGCCCCAAACCAGAGCCCGGTGAGCACTGTAAAGATGACAAGCAGCCAGACGGTTAACTTCTTCATCATCATGCCTCTTCGGGTTGAGCCTTCTTGAACAGGGCACATGTAAGCCTAGAATAGCCACGGATAAAAGAGGCAGGAATGCAGAGTCAGTATTGGTTATTCGCGTATGGTTCGCTGATGTGGGATCCCGGCTTTTCGGTTGCCGAATCCGTCTTGGCATCGGTCGAGGGGTTTCATCGCAGCTTCTGCCTGCTTTCGACCCAGTATCGAGGCACGCCCGAGAAACCGGGTCTGGTGCTGGGGCTCGACAGGGCCGAGGGCGCGCGCTGCAACGGCGTTGCCATGCGGATCGCCAGTGAGGCCTGGCCCGAAGTGCTTGAGGCCGTGCGCGCGCGCGAGCTGATCACCGGCGCCTATCGCGAGGCCGTGCTGCCGGTGCGCCTGTCGGATGGGCGCGAGGTCGAGGCCATCACCTATGTGATGATCCCCGATCACGAACAATATGCCGGCCCGCTCAGCCTTGATGAACAGGCCCGGATCATTGCCAACGCCCATGGCGGGCGCGGGCCGAATCGCGACTATCTTTACAACACCGCCGCCCATCTCGCCGAGCTGGGCATGCGCGATCCCGATATGGACGCGCTGGTTCTCGAGGTGCGACGCCTGTGCGCCTGAGCCTGACCAATGAGCGCTTGGCAGCAGGCGCACCCCTGATAAACTCCGCTCACAGACGGACCCAGCCGGAGACATGCGATGAGCGATGAGACGCCCCCCCAAGCAGGAGCGGTTTCCGAAACCCCGCAGATCAGCGCCCGCCAGCGCCCGGCGCGACCCCTGAGCGCGCAGCGCCTGCGCGAAGGCGCGGTCAGTCAGCCGCATTTTGGCCAGCCGGTGCGTCAGGTCGTGCTGATGCTGATCGTGCTGACCCTGGTCGCGGTGGGGGGCTGGTTTGCCTATGGGCGCATCCTGCCGATCTTCGCGGCCAATCCCTGGTTGAACGGGCTGATCCTCGGGGTCTTCGTTCTGGGGGTGCTGGCCTGTTTCTGGCAGCTCGCCCAGCTTATGCAGTCGGTCAGCTGGATCGAACGCTTTGCCGAGCGTCGGCGCAATGCCGCAGACAAGGGCGTTGCGGCGATCGGTGCGGGCGATGACAACGCGCCGCGTCTGCTGGCGCCGCTGGCCGCGCTTCTGGGGCCGCGCGGGCCGGCCGGCGGGGTGATTTCGACCGGCTGGGCGCGCTCGATCCTCGATTCGGTGGCGACCCGGATCGACGAGGCCCGCGATATCACCCGCTATCTCGCCAATCTCTTGATCTTTCTTGGGCTTCTGGGGACGTTTTACGGGCTTGCGACCACGGTGCCGGCGGTGGTCGATACCATTCGCGCCCTGGCTCCGCAGGAAGGCGAAAGCGGGATCCAGGTCTTCGAAAAGCTGATGACCGGGCTTGAGGCGCAGCTTGGCGGCATGGCCGTGGCCTTTTCGTCCTCGCTGCTGGGGCTGGCCGGCTCGCTGGTTGTCGGCCTGCTGGAACTTTTCGCCACCCATGGCCAGAACCGCTTCTACCGCGAACTGGAGGAATGGCTTTCCGGCTTCACCCGTCTCGCCATGGCCGGCGAGGAGGGCGAGCAGCTGGATCAGGCGGCGATACTGGGGCTGTTCGATCAGATCGGCGGCCAGATGGCCGTTTTCCAGGATTTCTACACCGAGCGTGACGAGATCCGGGAACAGGAGGCCATCGAGGTCGATCAGCGCGTTGTGCTGATGACGCGCAATCTCGACCAGATCGGTCAGATGCTGGCCAGCGAGGCCGAGCGGGGGCGCGAGAATATCGAAGCGGTCGTGCAGGGCATGACCCGTCTGAATGCCGGGCAGGACCGGCTCGATCAGACGCTGGCCGCCATTCCCGCTGTCCCGCCCGAGCTGACCGCTGCCCTGACCCGGCTGGCCGAGGGTCAGGACAGGCTGGCGGCGCTTGGCGAACGCGCAGCCGCCGGCACTGATGAGCTGAACCGGGCCCTGGGCGATCTGGCGGAAGGTCAGGAGTGGCTGATCCGCCGCGCCGAGGCCGCCGTCAGGACCGATGCCGCCGAAGACGAGATACGCCACCATCTGCGCGCGATCAGCGAAGCAACCGGCCGGCTGGTCGAAGACGCCGCCGCCGCACGCCAGGCGCCCGCCCCGATCCCCGCAGCCTTGCCCGGCACCGACGCGCTGCGCCGCGAGATCGCCGAGCTGACCGAGGCCCTGCGCGCCTTGGGGCAAAGCTGATGGCGCTGTCGCGGGGTAGGGGCGGCGGCAACCGTTTTTCGGCAACCATCTGGCCGGGCTTCGTCGATGCGATGACCGCGCTGCTAATGGTGCTGATGTTCGTGCTGACCATTTTCATGGTCGTGCAATCGGTGCTGCGCGATCAGGTCGATCAGCAGGAAAGCCAGCTTGGCCAGCTCACCGAACAGATCGCCGGGCTGACCAGCACGCTTTCGCTCACCCAGCAGGAACGCGATGCCGCCGAAGCCGCGCGTCAGGCCGAAGCCGACGCCGCCGATGCGCTGCGCGGTGATCTGAAATCCACCGAAGCCGATCTGGCGGCAGCGACGCTTTCGCTGGAGGAAAGCCGCAAGAAGGCCGAGGATACCTTGACCCTGCTGGCGGTGGCCGAAGCCGCGCAGCGCGATCTCGGTGCAAAGCTTGCCGCCGAAAAGGCCCGATCCTTGAGCGAGGCGGAGCGTCAGGCGGCGCTGCTCGCCCTGGCGCAGGACAAGCTGTCGGGCGCGGAAAAGGTCTCGGTTGAGGCGCAGCGCCGGGTCGCGCTGCTCAATGAACAGGTGGCGCGGCTGAATGAACAGCTCGGTGCCATCCAGACCGCGCTTGATGCCAGCGAAAGCGGCAAGGCTGCGGCGGAGTTGCGGCTCGACGATCTCGGCAGCCAGCTGAACGCCGCGCTGCTGCAGGCCTCCGAAGAACAGCGTCAGCGCCTGGCGCTGGAGGAGGCCGAACGTATCCGGCTGGAACAGGAAGCGGCCGATCTTGCCCGTTACCGCTCGGAATTCTTCGGCCGGCTGAACGAGATCCTGCAGGGCCGCGAAGGCGTCCAGGTGGTCGGCGACCGCTTCGTCTTCCAGTCCGAAGTGCTGTTCGCCCAGGGCGAGGCGACGCTGTCCGAGGCCGGGCGGGCCTCGATTGCCCGGGTCACCGATCTCCTGGAGGAGGTTTCAACGACGATCCCGCCCGAAATCGACTGGGTGATCCGCGTTGATGGCCATACCGATGCCACCCCGCTGTCGGGCAATGGGCGGTATCATGACAATTGGGAGCTCTCGCAGGCGCGCGCTCTTGCGGTCGTGCGCTTTATGGTGGACGAATTGGGCTTTCCGGCCGACCGCCTAGCCCCGACCGGCTTTGCCGATACCAGGCCGATCGCGTCGGAGGACACACCGGAGGGCCGGGCGCGCAACCGGCGGATCGAGCTGAAACTGACGGAACGCTGATGACCGATTATCTGGAAACGCCGCAGGGGCGCCGCATTGCCTATGAATATCAGGCCGGAGCCGGGCCGGGCGTCGTCTTTCTGGGCGGCTTTCGCTCCGACATGCGCGGCTCGAAGGCGGAATATCTGGCGGGCTGGGCCAAGGATGAGGGCCGCGCCTTCCTGCGCTTCGACTATTCCGGCCATGGCGAATCGGGCGGGGTTTTCGAAGATGGCTGCATCGGCGATTGGGCCGCCGATGCCATGGCGGCCATCGAAGCGCTGACCGAGGGGACGCAGGTCCTGGTCGGCTCGTCGATGGGCGGCTGGATTTCGCTGCTGGTGGCGCGGGCCATGCCGGGCCGCGTGGCCGGGCTGGTCGGCATCGCGGCCGCGCCCGATTTCACCGAGAACGGTTTTCACGCCGTCTTCACCCCGGCGCAGCGCGAGGCCCTGCTTCGCGATGGCCGGATCGAGCTGCCAAGCGATTATGACGAGGCTCCCTATGTCATCACCCGCCGCCTGATCGAGGATGGGCGCGATCATCTCGTACTGGAAAGCCCGCTGGATCTGCCCTTCCCGGTCCGCCTCCTTCAGGGTACCGCCGATGCCGATGTGCCGCAGGCTTGGGCGCTGCGCCTGCTCGATCACATATCCAGCCCCGATCTGCGCCTGGTGCTGGTCAAAGGGGCCGATCATCGCTTTTCCAGCCCCGAATGCCTGTTGCTGATCGAGACGGAAATCGGGGAGGTCTTGCGTGGCTGAGCCTGAGGACAGCCCGAAACCCCGCCGCAGCAAGAAGGCGACATCCGGCGCGGCCAGGGCAGATCAGAAAGCCAACCCGCCAAGAAAGAAGAAGACTTCCGCGGCGAACAAGGCAAAGCCTCAGAGCGCCGCGCGCGCAGCGATGGCAAGGAAGGCTGCGCCCGTCGAGGCGCCGCTTGTCGAAGATGTCGGTGCGGCGGCGACTGCTTCGCCGCGGCGCAGAAGGCTGATATCCGTGACATTGATCACTCTCGCCGCTCTGGCTGGTCTCATCGCGATGATCCTGCTTCTCGGCCCGCGCGAGCCCGGTGCCTTTAACCCGCCCGAGATTGCCGAGCTGCCCGAGGATCTCGATACTTGGCTCTATCAGCAGGAAAGCGGCATCCGTCCCGAGGTCTCGCGGCGTATCGTCTGGGCGGGCCGGCCCGGGGTGAAGACGCCGGTGGCGCTTGTCTATCTGCACGGCTTTTCGGCGAGCTCACAGGAAATCCGGCCGGTTCCCGATCTGATCGCTGCCTGGCGGGGGTCCAATCTTTATTATACGCGGCTCAGTGGTCACGGGATGGATGCGCAATCGCTGGCCACCGCCCGGATCGACGATTGGGTCCGCGATGTTGCCGAGGCCATCGCCATCGGCAGGCGGATCGGTGACAAGGTGGTGGTAATCGGCACGTCTACCGGCGGCACGCTTGCCGCTCTGGCGGCGCGCGATCCCGAACTCGGCAAATCCATCGATGCGGTGGTGCTGATCTCACCCAATTTCGGACTGAGGCACCGGGGGGCATTTCTGGCCCGTCAGCCGCTGGCGCGCTACTGGCTGCCGCCGCTCGCGGGCAGGGAGCGCTGCGTTCAGCCGGTAAATGAGAACCATCGCAGATACTGGACCACCTGCTATCCGTTGACCGCCATCCTCCCGATGGTTGCCCTTGTCAGAGAGGCTGCCCATGCCGATTACTCGGGCACACAGCAGCCGCTGCTGGCCCTGTGGTCGGATGCCGATCAGGTGGTCGACCCGGAGGACACACGCCGCATTCTCGATGGCTGGGGCGGCAAGGTGACCCGCGAGCCGGTCACGCTCGGCCCTGGCGACGATGCAGCAGGCCATGTAATTACCGGCGACGTCCTGTCGCCGGGACAGACCGCGCCGGTGGCTGCCCGGATCAACGGCTGGATTACACGGAATTTTGGGGAATAAGCTTGGGGCTCCGCCCCAAACCCCGGGATATTTGTACCAAAGTGAATGAATGTTTCATTTTGGTATAAATATCCTGCGGGGGTCCGAGGGCGCAAAGCCCCCGGCTTTCGACGGTTTACTCTGCGCGGGCTTGCCGCTTGCGCTCATGCGGGTCGAGATAGCGCTTGCGCAGACGGATGTTCTTGGGCGTGACCTCGACCAGCTCGTCATCGTCGATATAGGCAATCGCTTCCTCCAGCGACATGCGCACCGGCGGGGTCAGGCGGACGGCTTCATCCGTGCCCGAAGCCCGGACGTTGGTCAGCTTCTTGCCCTTGAGCGGGTTCACTTCCAGATCGTTGTCGCGCGAATGCTCGCCGATCACCATGCCGGTATAGACCTGCTCTTGAGCGCCGATGAACAGCTTGCCGCGCTCTTCCAGGTTCCACAGCGCATAAGCCACGGACACCCCGTTTTCCATCGAGATCAGCACGCCCTGGCGGCGGCCCTGGATGGCGCCCTTATAGGGGGTCCAGCCGTGGAAGATCCGGTTCAGCATGCCATTGCCGCGGGTATCGGTCATGAACTCGCCGTGATAGCCGATCAAGCCGCGCGAGGGGACATGAGCGACGATCCGGGTCTTGCCATGGCCGGCCGGGCGCATGTCGATCAGCTCACCCTTGCGGTCGCCGGTCAGTTTTTCGATGACGGCGCCGGTATAGTCGTCATCGACATCGATGATGGCTTCCTCGACCGGCTCCATGCGTTGGCCGTCTTCCTCGCGGTAGATCACGCGCGGGCGCGAGATCGACAGCTCGAAACCTTCGCGGCGCATGTTTTCGATCAGCACCCCCCTCTGCAATTCGCCCCGGCCCGAGACGATGAAGGCCTCGCCGCCGGGGGTGTCTTCGACCCGGATGGCAACGTTGGATTCGGCTTCCTTCATCAGGCGCTCGCGGATGACGCGGGACTGGACCTTCTTGCCGTCCTGACCGGCCAGCGGCGAATCGTTGATGCCGAAGGTGACCGAGATGGTCGGCGGATCGATCGGCTGGGCGGGGATCGCGTCTTCGACTTCCAGCGCGCAGATGGTGTCGGCAACCGTGCCCTTGGCCATGCCGGCCAGGCTGACGATATCGCCGGCGACGGCTTCGTCGATCGGCTGCTGGTTCAGGCCGCGGAAGGCCAGGACCTTGGAAATGCGGAACTGCTCGACCTTCTCGCTCTGGCGGTTCAGCATCTTGACGGTATCGCCGGCTTTCGCGCGGCCGCTTTCGACCCGGCCGGTCAGAATGCGGCCCAGGAAGGGATCGGCGCCAAGCGTGGTGGCCAGCATGCGGAAAGGATTGCCCTCATGGGCGATCTGCTTGGGCGGTTCGACATGTTTCAGGACCAGATCGAACAGGGCCGACATGTCCTTGCGTTCGTCATCCAGATCCGCGACCGCCCAGCCCCCGATGCCGGAGGCATAAAGATGCGGAAAATCAAGCTGTTCGTCATTGGCGCCGAGATTGGCGAACAGGTCGAAAACCTCGTTCAGTGCATGCTCGGGCTCGGCCGCCGGCTTATCGACTTTGTTCAGGATCACAATCGGCTTCAAGCCGAGCGCCAGCGCCTTCGAGGTTACGAACTTGGTCTGCGGCATCGGGCCTTCGGCGGCATCGACCAGCAGGCAGACGCCATCGACCATCGACAGGATGCGCTCGACCTCGCCGCCGAAATCGGCGTGGCCGGGGGTGTCTACGATATTGATCCGGGTGCCTTTCCATTCGACCGAGGTCGCCTTGGCCAGAATGGTGATGCCGCGCTCGCGCTCGATATCGTTGCTGTCCATGGCGCGTTCGGCGACGGCCTGGTTTTCACGGAAGCTGCCCGATTGCTTCAGAAGCTGGTCCACCAGCGTCGTCTTGCCATGGTCGACATGGGCGATGATGGCGATATTGCGGATATCCATTGCGCGGCCTGTATAAGATTGGTTGCGCCCCCCTAGCGCAGGGGCCGCATAAAGACCAGATGCAATGTCCGAAGCGGCAGGGAAACACCACGCCACAGCCATCCGCAGCCAGATTCATTGCGCGCAGAAGGCATTGCCGGTTTCGATATTGCGCAGACAATATGCAGAGCCATCGGTGATATAGCGCGCGGTCGCTGCCCCGTTCAGGCGGGTGCCGTTTTCTGAAACCGACACAATGGTGCGCTGCCGATCTGGCCAGATATAGATCGTGCTGGGTCTTTCGTCATTTGCCGAAAGATGGATGTCGAAGCTTGCGCAGTCTTTGCGCGCACCCGGCTGGTTTGTGGCATCGACAATCCAGCATTGCCGGTCAGCGCGGGGGTAATCGCCACGCGACCAGTTTTCCAGCAGATCAACGGTACCCTGACAGGATTGAGAAATACCGTCGTCGCAGCCGCGTTTGAACGCGTCCGAGGCCAAGGCCAGCACTTCCATGATCAGGTTGTCCGATACAGCTTCGTCTTCCGGGATCAGCATGTTGCGCGCGACCGAATCTCGCTCGGCGATCAGGGTCTGGGCCAGGAACAGGCAGGCCTCTCCATCGCCCGTGGTGATGTTCTCTCCCCAATAGCAGGCCCGGCGATACAGCTCGATTGCAGCCGGCGGATCGACCGGCCCACCTTCGCCCTGCGCCTCCATCAGCCCGAGGAACTTGCAGGCAAAAGCGTCTTCGCCCTGAAAGCAGCCATAGCGGAACCAGCGTCGGGCATCGCCGTAATCGCGAAGATTGACGCGCGCATTCTTGGCCGCCCAGTAACAGACCCGATCCTGACCATAATGCTGACCTTCGCCAGCGGTCATGCCGATATCGCAGCCCTGCCGATAGGCCTCGCCGGCAGCGGTGAAATCGCCGTCTTTCTCAAGTCGCAGACCCAGATTTCCGCAATTGCCAACCGCTTCCAGCGTGGCCTTGCAGCCGATCTTCAGCGTCGCCAGCGCCTTTCCGGGATCGCTTGGCCATGAGCCGGCCTCGCCATCATTGTTTGGCAAATGTCCGAGATCATAGATCCGATAAAGCGCGTCGCATCCGGTGATCGGCCCGCCTGTGCGGCAGGTTTCGTTCAGCAGCGCCAGAGGCTCGGCGATCTCGATGGCCGAGATATGCGCCCCCCAATAGTTCAGAGCCTCGAGGCAGGGGTTGTCGCTGTCATCGACCTGCCCGCTGCGGCAGGTCATGGCCAGCTGATCATATCTTTCGCGTATCTTCTCCTGGGCCTCGGGCAGATCCCCGCCCAGCTCGAGCGCCAGGTTTTCGCAGATATCGCTGGGATCGCTTTGCGCCTCGCAGAGCTCGATGGCCTTGGCTGAGGCCAGTCGGCGGTCGATCAGCGGAAAGCTGTCGCTCTCGCGGCTAAGATAGGCGCAGGCCCGGATATTTCCCGCTTCGCAGCCGTCGCGAAAGCGCAGCGAGGCGATGGCCTGCTGATCCTCGGTTCCTGCCCCCGATTTGCGGAAACCCATGAAGCGCAGGAAGGCATTTTCGCAAGGGCTGCTGTTGGGTTTCCGCTCCAGCGGACATTGCTCGAACAGGGTCTCGGCAATTATGAAATCTCCCATCGGCGACCATCCGGTGCCGGTGATCTTCTTCTTCTTCGCATGAAGAATGTTTGCTTCGATGCAGCTATAACCGCCCTTCTGCCGGCACGCCTTAAAGCTTGCAGCAAGGGCGGTCAGATAGGGGCCGGGATTCTGAACCAGATATTGGATCACCGGCCTCGCCAGGGCCGCGCAACTCTCGGCAATGTCCTGATCGCAGGCCAGATTGCGCAGCTTGTTTTCCAGCCCATGGATTTCCAGTTTCTCGCCGCGCCGATCGGGTAGAGCCTTCAGCGAGGTGGTTTCCACCCCGAAATTCGGATCGGTATTGGCATTGTGGCAAGATATCGCCTCGCCCAGCATGCAGCCGATCAGATCGAAGCGGATGGCTTCGCGGCGCAAGGTTTCGTCCTCGCCCGCCTGGCTGCGCAGATATTCGGCATAAAGACCGCAGCCATCGGCATTTCCCAGAAGACAGGCCCGGTGATAATAATCGGGATCACTGTCGCTTTCGGGGGCGTTGACCAGCCGATAGGCCTCGGCCTGGCGTTCGACCGGATCCACGGGCGCGGGCGGGTCCGGTTCGCTGAATATGCCGTCCCTGCGTTCCATGATGTCGAAATAATTTGCGCCATCGGCGCAATAGGCGTCCTCGGGAATACCCTCGCCGGCCCGCAGGATATGGGCGGCGGATTCGGAACTGACCAGCCCCAGCGATATGGCATACCAACCGTTTCTGGCGTGAAAGACGTTCATCTGAGGCAGATATGCGGAATGTTCGGCCGCGAATTCATTGACCTCCTTCAAGGTCCGGCGCGAGGCGGCGATGACATGGCAGCTGTTGGGCGGGGCCAGAAACGGGATCGGTGCAAGGTGACGCTGCTGGCTGTAATTGCAGGAATGGGTCAGAGCGCTGGCGATGATGTAGGGACCGGTCTGCGGATCATTCAGGCGAAAATAGAGCGCGCCATCCTCGCCGAAATCGGCATCGGCTATGGTGACGCCCACCTCGGCTTCGGCCTGGCCGATCTCGGTTCCGCCGGCGGTTTCGAAAAGTGTGATTGCGGCGCAGAGTTCGCGTTCGGCCTGGTGCTGATAGGGCGGAATATCTTGCGCCTGTGCTGCAGTCAGTATGAACAGGCTCAGGACTGGGGCGGAAAACACGCGAAACAGCGAGGACATGACAAAACCCTGTCAGACGAAATGACAACCGAATTGCTCTGGCCATGGCCGGCGGCCTGGAGCGGGGCGATATGCTGCGCCGGGCCTGCGCCTGAAGCGGATCAGATACCCGAAGCAGCCTGCCGTGGCGCCTTAGCGCAGGCCCAGCATCGACAGGATGAACAGCACGACAAGAACGATGGCGAGGATGTAGAAGATGGATCTCATATCCGGTTTGCCTTTCATGGCAGGGTCGGGTGGCTTTGCCCGGTTCAGACGATATAGCGGTCGCGGCGGTGGTTGATGGCAATGGTCAGATTGGCGACCAGGGCGCCGACAAATGACCAGCAGACCGCCACGGGATCAAGCAGAAAGAAGGCGATGGCGAAAATGCCGGCGTCGAAGATCAGCTGGACCCAGCCGGCCCGAAAGCCGGTGGCGTCCTGAACATAAAGCCCGACAATCCCGACCCCGCCAAGGCTGGCGCCATGCCGGAAAAGCGCGATCAGCCCCGACCCGGTGAAGGCCCCGATCATGATGGCGCCAAGCAGCGGATTGAGCTGCGAGAAGCCGATATAGGCGGGCAGGATCGCCGCCAGGGCCGAGGTCAGTGTGACTGCGAACAGGCTTTTGGCGACAAAAACCTTGCCGAAGCGCTTCCAGCCCAGCCAGTAGAACGGGATATTGATGATGAAATACAACGGCGCCCAGTCCCAGCCGCTCGCATAGGAAATCAGCAGGGCCAGCCCCGCCGTCTGGCCGGTAATGAAGCCCAGATGGGTCAGCGCCACGATGGACAGCGCTGCCATGAAACTGCCATAGGCAATGCCCTGCGCATCGTCGAGCGCATTATGTCTGGTTGTGGGCGCAGGTCCGGGCGGAGAAAGTTCGGTCATGGGCCTCGGCTCAACTCGTGAATGATCGGACCGTCCGGCTGGATGGTCTGGAAGGGTGTGCACCAGATCCGGGCCGAAAAGCAATCATTGCTACGGGGTAAGGCGTCATCAAATCAAACCGGCCGGCCAGATGCGCTGTCCCCGGCTATGTCTCAGATCGGGGCCGATGCCGGGGTGGGCCATAGCTTGCAATAGACCAGCCAGCCCCAGATCGCCCCGATCGGGGTGCCGATGAGTGAAAGATACGCAAACGTCTCCACCGAGCGGAACCAGAGGCCGATGAAGATATAGAAACAGAACCAGGCGATGGCGCCCTGCAATGCTGCGCGGAACGCCGGTCTGATCCGGGTGGGCTCAAGCACCAGCCTGCCGCTTTCCCAACCCCAGGCCGAGATGATCAGCGTCAGCGGGGACAGACCGAGGATGGAAAACATGGTCTGCCCGATGAAATCGGCCTGATCGGCAACCGGCAGATCATTCGCATAGGCATAGAGCAGCAGGAAGGATGCGACGAGAAGCGATGTGGTTGCTGCCGATAGCAGGTAAAAGACCAGAAACCGTGCGGCATTGGCGATGTGATGTGTCATGTCGAAGCCCTCATTGTCTGTGGCGGCGGATCCGTTGCCCGGGGTGGCTGCCTTCTGCCCGGTTTCAGGAAGAAGACCCGACGGTGCCATTCGCTGGGGCCTCAGGCCAAAGGTAGTCATAGACCCACCAGCCGACAAGCGCTCCGATGGGCAGGCCGATCAGGGTTGTGGGCACCCGGAATACCATCACGCCCATGGCGCCATATGCGTTCAGACCTGCCGAAACACCATTCAGCGGCGGGGGTACAGCCGCTGCCGCACGTCAAGTGCCATGAGCCCCAGAGCCGTTTCCCCAGCCGATAGCCGAGGGGATCAGCAGGATCGGGGTGAGGATCAGGCCAAACTCGAATCCCATATTGATTGGGTTCAGATCCCTTGGAGAGAGCATGTCCATAAGCGCTGCGGTCAGGATCGCGGTGCTCATCACGGACATGGCATGAAAAAACAGGAACCGGGCAACAAGGGCAATATAATGGATCATTCCACCGCTTTCAGCACCTCGGCGAGCTTGCCGACCAGCTCATCGATCTGCGCTTCCGAGATGATCAGCGGCGGCGACAGGGCGATGATGTCGCCGGTGACGCGGATCAGGATGCCGGCGTCATAGGCTTTCAGGAAGGCGTCGAACCCGCGCTTGCCGGGCTGGCCGGGGATGGCCTCAAGTTCCACCGCGCCGACCAGGCCCATATTGCGGATGTCGATGACATGGGGCAGGTCCTTGAGCGCATGCAGCGCCTCCTGCCATTTCGGGGCCAGCATATCGGCGCGCGCGAACAGCCCTTCCTCGGCATAGGTGTCGAGCGTGGCCAGACCCGCCGCGCAGGCGAGCGGGTTGCCCGAATAGGTATAGCCGTGAAACAGCTCGATGGCGTGATCGGGGCCGGACATGAAGGCGTCGTGGATTTCCGGGGTGACCATGACCCCGCCCATCGGGATTACGCCATTGGTCAGGCCCTTGGCGCAGGTGATCATGTCGGGCTCGACACCCAGATATTGCGCGGCAAAGGGCGCGCCGAAACGGCCAAAGCCGGTGATGACCTCGTCGAAGATCAGAAGGATGCCGTGTTTGCGGGTGATCTCGCGCAGCTTTTGCAGATAGCCCTTTGGCGGCAGGATGACCCCGGTCGAGCCGGCCATCGGCTCGACGATCACGGCGGCGATGTTTTCGGCGCCGTGCAGCGTGACCAGCCGGTCCAGATCATCGGCCAGATAGGCGCCATGTTCGGGCATGCCCTGCGAAAAGGCGTTTTCGGGCAGATGGGTATGGGGCAGGTGATCGACCCCGCCAAGCGCGGTGCCGAAGAAGCGGCGGTTATTGACGATGCCGCTGACCGAAATCCCGCCAAAGCCGACGCCGTGATAGCCGCGCTCGCGCCCGATGAAGCGGGTGCGGGTGCCTTCGCCGCGAACGCGATGCCAGGCGAGCGCGATCTTCAGCGCGGTATCGACCGATTCCGAGCCCGAATTGGTGAAGAAGATATGCGCCATATTGTCCGGCGCGATGTCGATGACCCGGGTTGCCAGCTCAAACGCTGCCGGATGGCCCATCTGGAAGGCCGGCGCGTAATCGAGTTCTGCCGCCTGACGGGCAATCGCTTCGCTGATCTTCGGGCGGCAATGACCGGCATTGCAGCACCACAGACCTGATGTGCCATCCAGAACCTGCCGCCCGTCGGCGGTGGTATAATGCATGTCTTTCGCGGCCACGAACAGGCGCGGGTTCGATTTGAACTGCCGGTTTGCGGTGAAGGGCATCCAGAAGGCGGAAAGATCGTTCGGGGCAGGCTTGTGGTCGAGTGCCATGAGGTCATCCTTGAAATCCGCCCTGACGCTAGCATGTGGTGGGAACGGGTCAAGCTGTGTTACGGCGACATGACCGAAGAAGCAGGCCGGTTTTCGCCTTTTGTGATATCTTGATTGTCGCTTTTGCCACAGGCATATGCGCTGTCCGCAGACCCTTGGGAGTGCCTGCTGGTGGACCCGGTCCCGGATGGCGAAAATGCCGACTGCTCCGAGTATTCCTCATATCGTAAAATAAGCGCCGCTCCGGTTCTGGCCTGTCTGGGTGTCGTCTATGGCGATATCGGCACCTCGCCGCTTTATGTGCTGCCCGAATCTCTGGCCCATGCCCATGAGGAAGGGCTGCCCGAAACCTCGGTGATCGGGATTGTCTCGCTGCTGTTCTGGACAGTGGCGCTGATCGTGACGGTGAAATATGTCATCCTGATCCTGCGCGCTGACAATAACGGCGAAGGCGGCACGCTGTCACTGGTCGCCAAGGCGCAGGGCGCGATCAAGGCCGCGCCCCATGCGCGGCTGCTGCTGCTTTTGCTGCCTGGGATTGTCGGGGTTTCGCTGTTCTTCGGCGATTCGATGATTACCCCGGCGATTTCGGTCCTCTCGGCGGTCGAGGGGCTGACCCTGATCCAGCTGGCATTTGAGCGCTATGTGGTGCCGTTGACCCTTGGCATTGTCTTTGTGCTGTTCTGGGCGCAGCGCGGCGGCACCGACCGGATCGCCCGGCTGTTCGGGCCGGTCATGTTGGTCTGGTTCACCACCATGGCGGTGCTCAGGATGATATCGCCGATGACGGTCGTATCCTGCAGGCGCTGAACCCGCTGCGCGCGGCCGGCTTTATCGGCCATTACGGCCTTGCCGCCATGCCGGTGATGGGTTCGGTCTTTCTGGCGGTGACCGGGGCCGAGGCGCTTTATGCCGATATGGGCCATTTCGGCCGCCCGGCGATCCGTATCGCTTGGGTCTTCATGGTGTTCCCGGTGCTGGCGCTCAGCTATCTGGGGCAGGGGGCCATGGTGCTGGCTCATCCCGAAACCGTGGCGAACCCATTCTTTCTGATGGCGCCGGACTGATTCCGCCTGCCCCTGGTGTTGCTGGCGACCCTGGCGACGGTTATCGCCAGTCAGGCGGTGATTTCGGGGGCGTTTTCGGTGGCGGCGCAGGGGGTGAGGATGGGGCTTCTGCCCCGGTTGGAGATCCAGCACACCTCCGATACCCAGGCCGGCCAGATCTATCTGCCGCGGGTCAATCTCATTTTGCCGATCGGGGTGGTAGCGCTGATTCTGAGCTTCGGCTCTTCGACCGGTCTGGCCAGTGCCTATGGCATCGCGGTGACCGGCGATATGGTGATCACCTCGGTGCTGGCGATCGTCGTGTTCCGCTGGGCCTGGAAATGGAGCTGGCCGCTGGTTCTGGGGATCATGCTGCCGATCACTGCGATCGAGGTGATCTTCCTAGCCTCCAATGTGCTGAAATTCGCGGATGGCGGCTATATTCCGATTGCCTTCGCGCTGTTTGCCATCACGCTGATACGTCTGGACGGGCGGGATGCGGCGTTTGCAGGCGAAGATTGCCGGGGACAGTGCCGATCTTGGCATGCTTGCCCGGAAACTGGCGGCCTCGCTGCCGGTCATTGTGCCGGGAACCGCAGTCTTTCTGACTGCCGATCTGTCGATTGCCCCGCCGGCGCTGACCCATAACCTCAAGCATAACCGCGTCCTGCATGAGCGCAATTTCATCGTGAAGGTGGAAAGCGTGACCACGCCGCGTGTCGAGGACAGCCAGCGGCTCCGGGTCGAGCAGGTCGCCCCCGGCTTCTGGCGGGTCTGGCTGCGCTATGGCTATATGGAACAGCCGAACGTTCCGCGCGCTCTGGCCGAAGGCAAGCCGTTTGGTCACAAGTTCGACATCATGTCCACCTCCTATTTCCTCAATCGCCGCACCTTGTGCATCGGCAAGGGGGCGCTGATGCCGTGCTGGCAGGGACGGGTCTTTGCCAGCCTTTACCGCTCTGGCGCCGAGCCGACGAATTTTTATCGTTTGCCCTCAAACCGGGTGGTCGGGCTTGGCCAGCAGATGAACATATGATCGGGTATATGCGTTAAGAGCCTGGGATAGGGCTTTGCCATGGCCCGAGAGGTCGGCTAGAACGGCCAGACAATTTCTGAATGGGGTAGGTGCATGTCCGACGACATCGAAATCGACATCGACGATCTGGAACGGCGCATGAATGGCGCGATGGACGCGCTGCGGCACGAATTTTCCAGCCTTCGCACCGGCCGGGCCTCGGCCAGCATGGTCGAGCCGATCATGGTCGATGCCTACGGCTCGCCCACCCCCATCAATCAGATCGGCACCGTCAACGTGCCCGAGCCGCGCATGGTCACCATCAATGTCTGGGACAAGGCGCTGGTCGGCAAGGCTGAGAAGGCGATCCGCGAATCGGGTCTTGGCATCAATCCTCAGCTGAACGGCACCATCATCATGCTGCCCATTCCCGAACTGAACGAGGAACGCCGGCGCGAGCTGACCAAGGTCGCTGCCCAATATGCCGAACACGCCCGCGTCGCCATTCGCAACGTGCGCCGCGACGGCATGGATCAGGTCAAGAAGGCCAAGGCCGACGGCATCTCGGAAGACGATCAGAAATTCTGGGAAGGCGCCGTGCAGGAACTGACCGACAAGATGATCGGCGCCGT
>JBKEBH010000302.1:0-64578 GCA_047973065.1 Paracoccus sp. (in: a-proteobacteria)
GCTCACGCCGCAGCCGTTCGATCTCCTTGACCAGTTCGGCCTCTTGCCCAGGAACCGTCCCCGCGTCGCCAAAGGTCTTCACCCATTTGTTCAGCGTCGAATGGCCCACGCCAAGATCCGACGCTACCTGCCTGCGGGGCAAACCGCTCGTCAGGGCGATCCGCATCGCCTCACGCTTGAATTCTGCTGTCGGTTTGTTCGTCATTGTCCGTCTCCTTGATCGCTCTCATGCTCTCAAGAAACCGGCACTTTTCCGAGACAAGTCTAGGCCTGCTGCACCCAGTGGCGTAGCTGTGTGGGGCTGGCCGCCGCCAGCAGCGGGGCGGGCAGGCCATGGGCCTCGGCCAGGGCGGCAAGCCGGGCTGCGCTGTCGGGCAGGCTGACATCCTCGGGCATGTCTGGGCAGCGCGTGCAATCGCCGCTGGCGCAGGCAATCACCCGGATCCCATCCAGCACCCAGCCAGCCAGCGCGTTCAGACCGTATGCATGCAGGCAGCGCAGCCGCAGCTGCGGCGCCTCACCGGCCGCCGGATGGCGCGGGCAGACCAGGATCAGCGAGGTGCCCTCGCGCGGAGGGGGAGAGATCTCCTGCGCGAGGGCCCGCGCCGGGCAGAGCCCAACGCAGATGCCGCAACCCGTGCAGGCCTGGGCGTCCAGATCAATGCCCTGACGCGACAGGGAAAACACGTCATGAGGGCAGGCCTGAACACATGCCGTGCATGTGGTCTGCGGGCTATGGCTATGGCTATGGCTGCAAATGTCCCGGTCGAGGACCGGAACTGCGGCGGGGCGGCTCACCAGCCTGGCTCGACGCCCGGAATGTAAAGCTCCTGATCGGGGGCCTTGGGATTGGGCTTGTCGCCTGGCAGGGGTGCGATATCGGGCTCGATCCCGGTCAGCTCGGTCAGCAGGCCGCGCAGCTCGGTCAGGAAATCGGCCAGCACCGCGCCGGTCGTGGCCAGAAGCCGGGTCTGGCAGCGATCATGCATCTTGCGGCCGTATTCGGGCATCCAGGGCAGGACATGACGGTCGAGGAAATTCGCGGCATCGATCGCGGTCACGGCGGTGCCGTCCTCGATCAGGTGATGGACGAATTGCAGCTCATGGACCATGTGATCGTCGGCCCGGATCCGCCAGTCGGGCGAAGCAAGCCCGTAATGCTCATACCATTCGCGCACCGCGAACATCGGCTCCTGCCGCTCCAGCCGTTCCTCGGTCATCCAGACCGAGCCGCTCGGCGAAAGCCGGTAGCCATGGGTCAGGAAGGTATCGGCATAATCGGCGGCCAGATCGTCCAGCGTGACCTGATCGGGAGCGTCGGGCAGGGCGTCCAGTGCGCCCTGAAGCGCCAGTCCCGATTCCCGTCCGGCCCCGACCGGCAGCAGCTTGGCAAAGAGATCGCCGGCCTTGATGGCCTTCAGCCCGGCAATCGCATCGGCATCGAGCTCGCGGTCGAGCAGGCGGATCAGGATTGCCAGCCCTTCGGCTGCGACGGACAGAGCCGCGCCGGCGGCTCCGTCGAGTGCGGTGAGATCCTCAGCCATCCACGCGCCCCTTGCTATGGGCGATGAAGCGGATCGAGGGATCGGTCAGATCCGGGTCGGCCATGGTGCGCACCTGCCGCACGATCTCGTCATTGGGGCCGCGCGCCTTGGTCTGAAAGCTGCCATCGTCGATCTGATCGAGCGGCCCGACATCGAGCACACGCATCATGCAGGCGGCGACGCAATAGGGTTTGCGCCCGGCTTCCAGCTCGTCGATGCACATGTTGCACTTCTTGACCACGTTTTCTTCAGGGTCGAACTGCGGTGCACCGAAGGGGCAGGCGGCCTCGCATTTGCGGCAGCCGATGCAGAGCGTCGAGTCGATATCGACCACGCCATTATCGGCCCGCTTGAAGATCGCGCCGGTCGGGCAGGTCGGAAGACAGGCCGGCTCGGCGCAATGGTTGCAGGACATGTTGATCTTGAAGGCGAAGACCTCGGGGAAGACCCCGCCTTCGATATACTGCACGCGGCGAAAGCGCGGCCCGGGGGCCAGGCCGTTCTTGTCCTTGCAGGCGATTTCGCAGGCGCGGCAGCCGATGCAGTCCACATTGTTGTGGATGAAGCCCATCTGCATGTCGGGCACCACCGGGGTGTAGCCCTCGCGCTTGATGCGTGCCGCGTTTTCCTTGATCCGGGCCTTGTCGATATTGCTGGTCATCTTGACTTGCCCTCCCTCAGAGATCGCGGCGGAAGACGTGGCTGCGAGCCGTCGAGAGCTGATCCCAGCCGGGGCGGTGGTTCAGATCGGTCGGGCGAATATCGCAGAGCACGGTGTTATAGGCGAAGGCCCCTGCCGGGCTGGGCTCGTCCAGCGTCAGGAAGTCTGGGTTGCCTGAGCGGTCGGTGCCGTCCTCGGCCAGGTCCATCCAGGCACCTTCATGCAGCACGGCGACGCCGGGCATGCACCGTTCGGTCACATAGACCGGGACGATGCAGCTGCCGCGATCGTTGAAGACCTCGACCGTATCGCCCATCTCGATCCCCAGCTGCTTGGCGTCCGAGGCGTTCATGGTGACCTCCTGGCTGAAGGTCTCGCGCAGCCACGGGATGTTGTTGAAGATCGAGTGGGTCCGCCAGCGCGGATGCGGGCTGATCAGGTGGAAGGGGTGCTTTTCGGCCTTGGGACTGTTCAGGCTTTCCCAGGGCTCGATCCATTTCGGGATCGCCGGGATTTCATAGCCGTACTGAGTCTTGGTCCAGTCGGTGACCGAAGCCAGCTGCCCCGACAGGATCTCGATCTTGCCCGAAGCGGTCTGGAAGGGCATGCCCTGTTCGATCTGGGCCCGGAAGGCGACATGGGGCTCGGGGAAGACGAATTTGTAGACCCCGCGCGCCTTGAAGGTTTCCCAGTCGATATCGGCGCCCTGGTGTTCTTGCACCTTGTGCCACCAATCGACCAGATAGGCCTCGTCCACGGCGGTCGGATCGTTGAAGTAATCGCGATTTGCCTTGGGGTTAAAGGCCGGCCCGAAGCCAAGCCGCCAGGCCAGCTCGGTGAAGACCTGGAAGTCCGTGCGGCTTTCGCCAAGCGGCTGAATGACCACCGGGCGGTGGATGTAATAGTGCCCCTTGTACCAGGGCAGGGCGACATCGTGGCGCTCGAAATGGGTGGCGATGGGCAGCAGGTAATCGGCCCAGATGCCGGTGGGCGTGATGGTGCTGTCCATGCACACCAGCAGACTTTCGCCCTCGCCATAGCTGTCGAGCTTGCGGATCGCCTCGATTTCCTTGTTGATATTGGTCAGCTGGTTGAACCAGTCCGAGCCCTGCCAGAAGATCCCCCGGATATTGGGGATGACCCCATCGAGCTGGTCCTGACGCGGCCAGAGGCCGACTTCCTCGCGCTTGACGTTGGGATAGTTCAGCACGCAATGCGCCCAACGATCCGACTTGATTGAAGCCCACCACAGATTGGCGTTCTGGTCGTAAGGATAGGCGACGCCTTCGGCATGCCAGGCCTTGCCGACGCCCTCGGCGCAGCCGCCGAGAATGCCGATATTGCCGGTCATCGCCTGAAGGGCGGCGGCCATGCGGTTATACTGCTCGCCGTAGGCGTTGCGCCCGGGCGCCCAGCTGGCCTTCAGTGCGGCCGGCTTGGTGGTGGCGTACATCTCGGCAAGCTTCTTGATATCCTCGGCGCTGACACCGCAGATCCCGGAAGCCCATTCCGGGGTTTTCGCAATGCCGTCATGGGTGCCGGCGATGTAGTCCTTGAAGCTTTCCTGACCCTGGGCCCATTGCGGCATGGTGCCCGGATCCATGCCCTGCACGAAGCGGTCGATGAAGGCCTGATCGTGCCAGTTGTTGTCCCAGATGTGATAGGCCATGCCGGCCATCATCGCGGCATCGGTATTGGGCCGGATCGGGATCCACCAGGCATCATAGGCGGCGGCGCTGTCGGTATATTGCGGATCGACCACCACGAATTTGCAGCCGCGCTGCTTGGCCATGCGCAGGTAATAGAAGGTATTGCCGCCATGGAAGGTATAGGCCGGGTTCCAGCCCCACATGATCATCAGTTTCGTATGGGCGAAGGCGTCGTCTTCGTTGCCGTCCTCGATGGTGCCGTAAGTGATCCGGCTGGAAAAGGTCGTGCCCTGATAGGAGGGCACCGACCAGGAATTGGTCCGGCAGCCGAACATGCCCATGAAGCGGGCCAGCAGACCCTCGATCTGGTCGGATTTGTGCAAAACCCCGTAGGAGGCGCCGGCATAGGACTGATCGAGCAGGGCGGTGGGCCCATAGGTGTTCTTCAGATAGGTCATGCGCTCGGCGATATCGCTCAGCGCCTCGTCCCAGCTGACGCGCTTGAACTTGCCCTCGCCGCGCGCGCCGACCCGCTTCATCGGGTAAAGCAGGCGCTCGGGACTATAAAGGCGCGAACGATATGAACGGCCGCGCAGACAGGCGCGCAGCTGCGGCTTTTCCTCGGTATCGGTGCCGTAGGCATCGCCCTGATAGGTGCCGTTATCGGTCGAGAGCCGGACAATGACATCGCCCTTCTTGTGGGCGACCAGCATGTGCCGGCTGCCGCAGTTATGGGCGCAGGAGGTGACGACGGTCTCAAGATCGTCATCGGTCGGATAGGGCTCATAGGCGAAGGCCTGGGCCTTGCGCGGGATGCCCCCGGCGACCAGCACCGTCGCGGCGGCGGCGCTGGAGGTCTGAAGGAACTGCCGGCGCGTCGGGTTGAGGCCGCGAGCCCAGTTCGAAATGCGGGATTGCAGGGTCATGTCGCCTCTCCTCAATTCGCCGGACGAGCGTATTTGGCATCGCTTTCGGTCGGACGGTCCCGGGCCCATTCGGGGATCTCGGGATCCATGTCCGGCCAGGGGTGACGCGGATAGGGATAGCTGATCCGGTACCAGGCCCGGCCGCCATGGCAGCCATAGCAGGTGTCGGAACCGGCTTGCGCCAGATCCTCGATCCCGGCCGCCTTCAGATAGGTGACGTTATGGCGGTTGGTGCGGAACAGTTCCTGGTGGCAGGACAGGCAACCATTGGCCAGCGTCGGATCGTCGCTGCTTTGATCTTCCATATCGGCGCGTACGTCCGGCCACGGCCCGCCAAGGCCCATGATGGTTTCGGGATCGGGCATCTGGCCATGGCAGCGCAGGCAGGTATCGGTCGGATTGACCATCTTGCGCAGGGTGAATTCCGGGTTGCTCGCATCGGCCGCGCCGGTGGTGTGCAGCGCGATGATGTCCGGGCTTTCCTCGCGCGGGTCATTGCCGCGGTGGCAGAAGTTGCACTGCAGGTTCATGGTCTTCTGCGCCAGCGGGCTTTGCAGGTGGCGCCAGTGGAAGTCGGACTGGCCGGTGCCTTCCTGCGGGACATAGGTGTCGAGCGTCTGATACCAGGCAAGCGAGGCATCGGCCTCGATGCCAGCCGGCGATTGGGCGCGGACCTGGCGGGTGCCGATTTCCTGATGGCAGGCTAGGCATTCCTGATCGGAGGCCTCATCGATCATCGGCGGAAAGTGGATCGGGTTATAGCGGGCGCGCTGATAATCCATATTCGCGATATCGCCCTCCAGCGCGGCCAGACGCTCGGCGATCACCGCGATTTCATCATCGCCTGGCGCTTCGGGGTCGGTATAGGGGATCTGGGCGATTTCGATGTCCTCGGCCGCATTGTCTTCCTCGGGCAGGGCAGTGCCGGCGTCAGCGCCCTCATCGGCGGTGTTCGCGGCAACGGCTGCGCCAGCTGCGGCAAAGCCGAGCGCATCGGGCGCAATCGGCGTGTCGGACTGACCCGCCAGCCAGGCGATCAGGTTCATCCGGTCCTCGAGCTTTTTCAGCCCGGCATAGCTCATCTTGGTGCCCGCAATGTTGCCCTTGGGATCGGCGAGATAGGCGTCAAGCGCCTCAGCCGTCCAGGTGCCGCCATGATTGGCCATGGCGTCGGAATAATTGAAACCTTCGACCGAGCCGACCGGGCGGTCAACCATGCCCCACAGATGGGGGCCGGTCTTGTCCTGCTTGCTGTCATCGGCGCTGTGGCAGGCCTTGCACTTGCCAAAGACCTTCTCGCCGGCGGCGAGATCGACACCGGCAGCCGCCGGGGCGGGATCTGCGGCAGGGGGGGCTTCCGCAGAAGCGGCATCCGCATCCGCTGTATCGGCGGCGGGCGCTTCATCGGCTGCGGCGCTGGCGGTCATATAGGCCGGCGTGCGATCGGGTGTTCCCTTGATCAGGAGCGTCCCCGCCACAAACACCGCATAGACGCCTACCAGAAGAAAAAGGCCCAAAGAGGCTAGGCCGAGCCATCCTTCCAATCGTTTCATATCCCTCGCTCCGATCCGGCTGGACCGGACGGCAGCGTGCTGCCATCCGGTTTCTTTTCTGGCTTAGTCGGAAGAGACTGCTTTTCCTTGAAGCGTCTTCCGGCGGGGCTTAGTGGGTATCACCCGACATGCCACCCATGCCGCTCATCCCGGACATGCCACCCATACCGGACATTCCCGACATGCCGCCCATGCCGCTCTGGCCGACGAAGGTCCACTGGAGGCAGTTGCCGCCATTGCCAGCCATGCCGGACATGCCACCCATACCGGACATCCCCGACATGCCACCCATACCGGACATTCCCGACATGCCGTCCATGCCGCTCATCCCGGACATGCCATCCATGCCGCTCATCCCGGACATGCCACCCATGCCGGACATCCCCGATATGCCGCCCATGCCGCCCATGCCGGACATCCCCGACATGCCGTCCATGCCGGACATTCCCGACATGCCTTCCTGCGGTGCCGGCTTGCCCGACATGGCCTCGGCACTGGCGACCGACATCAGCGCGCCTGTGCAAAGGATCGCGGCGAGAGTAGTCCTGAACGATTTCGTCATTCGCTTTGCTCCTAATTTGTTGCGTTTCGCACAGGCCAATCCTGTGGCTAACGCTGTCCCCCGGCGCGGGTCAGCACCGGGAAAGTCGTGCGGCTCACTCGGCAGAGTGCCAGCCGCGAATGTCGTAGGGGGCGGTCATTCCGGGATGGATGAAGGGCGTGAACCACGCACCTTGGTCATCCAGGAAGCCGAGCGAGGCCGGGTAGGGCTCACTGACGCCGGTCAGGGCGGCCTGATACCATTCGTCCGATTTGACGAATTCGGTAATCACAGGCGCGCCTGCCGGACGCTGGGAAGGATCGGTTCCGGCGATGAAAGCCGCACCCGGACCGGGTTCGCCGATTGCAGCATCCTGTGCCAGAACCGGTGCCGCAGTTGCCACGATCAGGGCGGCTACAATGCTGAAACGATGCGCCATATGCGTTTTCCTCACCTGAGCTCTCGGCAAAACCACGCCGGTTCTGCCCCGGCTTTGAGCAGTGATTATCCGAGCAAATGGAGGTGTTTCCAGATTTATTTATTTTATTACAATTGGTTGCGAGAGGTTTGTGTATGACAAATTGGCAGATGGCAAAGGGTGGGGCGATGTTAGGTCAGGAATTGTTAACGTCTTCGGACTGACAGCATGTCAGGTTCTACGTCATCTGAGCATTCCGCGTCAGAACGTCGCATGTCTGCGGTCATTGACCTTGGTGAAGGCCGAGCCTCACTGTCACCCTTTACGAGGAAATCGGTAGGGGATTATGGACACACGAATCGAAGCCACCGTCAGATCGGCACTTGCCGGGCTTTTCCCAGCAGATGTCATCCGCGCCCTGAACGTTCAGGCCGGCCAGGTGAGCTTTGTGCTCGACATCGAGGCCGGCGAGCTGCCGGCAGATGCGGTCGAGCAGGCCCGCGCGGCCATTGCCGCCATCGACGGGGTGAGCGGGGTCGAGATCCGAACGGCGCGGCCGGTTCCGGTGCTCGATGCGCCGCTGCCGGGGCCGGTGCCGCTTGCCGGGGTGGGCGCGATCATAGCGGTTGGCTCGGGCAAGGGCGGGGTCGGCAAGTCCACGGTCTCGGTCAATCTGGCGCTGGCTCTGGCCGATCAGGGGCTTCAGGTCGGGCTGCTCGATGCCGATATCTACGGGCCGTCGGTTCCGGTGATGCTGGGTGCGAGCGGCCGTCCCATCGGGCGCGAGAACCGGATCGTTCCGCTGAGCGCGCATGGCATCCGCTGCATGTCGGTCGGCATGCTGATGGCCGAGGGGCAGGCCCTGGTCTGGCGCGGCCCGATACTGGTCACCGCGATCCGGCAGATGCTGCATGATGTGATCTGGGAGCCGCTGGACGTTCTGGTCATCGACCTGCCGCCCGGGACCGGCGATGTGCAGATCACTCTGGCCCAGAGCGTGCCGCTGAGCGGCGCGGTGATCGTCACCACCCCGCAGGATGTGGCGCTGATCGACGCGCGCCGGGCCATCGACCTGTTCCATCAGACCGAGGTGCCGGTTCTGGGCCTGATCGAGAACATGTCGAGCCATATCTGTTCGTGCTGCGGGCAGGAGGACGACGTCTTCGGTCATGGCGGCGGTGAAGCCGAAGCCGCCGCGCAGGGCATTCCCTTCCTCGGGGCGCTGCCGCTGAGCCGTCCGGTCCGTGAAACCGGCGATCAGGGCGCACCGATCGTGCGCAGCGCCCCCGAGGGCACCGAGGCCGCCCGCTTCCACGCCATCGCCGCAAAGCTGATGGAATCGCTGGCCCGGGCCTGACGCGACGGGCAGAAAGGAAAACCGCCCGGCTCTGGATCAGGGCCGGGCGGCACAATGGCAGACTTGCCCGCGTCTCAGGTGGTGACGTCCGGTTTGTCGCGGCCGGTATATTCGGCGATCCTGGCGATTTCCTCGGCTGCAAGAATGACCGGGGCCAGAGCCGCTTCGACCGGCATGTCCAGCTTGCCCTTGGCCGGCTGGTAGCGTTCCAGATAGACGCGCAGGGTCGCGCCCTCGGTGCCGGTGCCCGACAGGCGCATGACAATGCGCGAGCCATCGGTGAAGGCGATGCGGATGCCCTGATGGGCCGAGACCGATCCATCGACCGGATCGTTATAGGCGAAATCGTCGGCGCTTTCGACGCTCATGCCTTCGAAGCTCTGGCCGGGCAATTCGGGCAGCATGGCGCGAAGCCTGTCCACCAGTTCATTGGCGCGGTCCGACGGCACGGCCTCATAATCGTGGCGTGAATAGTAGTTGCGCCCATATTCGGCCCAGTGATCGTGCATGATCTCGGCGACCGACTGCCCGCGCACGGCAAGGATGTTCAGCCATAGAAGAACCGCCCAGAGCCCGTCCTTTTCGCGGACATGATCCGAGCCGGTCCCGGCCGATTCCTCGCCGCAAAGCGTCGCCTTGCCGGCATCGAGCAGATTGCCGAAGAATTTCCAGCCGGTCGGGGTCTCATAACAGCCGATCCCGGCCTTCTGCGCCACCAGATCGGCGGCGCGCGAGGTCGGCATGGACCGCGCCACGCCGGCCAGACCGCGGGCATAGCCCGGCGCCAGATGGGCATTGGCGGCCAGCACCGCCAGACTGTCCGAAGGCGTGACATAGGCGCCGCGTCCGACGATCATGTTGCGATCGCCGTCCCCGTCCGAGGCCGCGCCGAAATCGGGGGCGCGCGGACCCATCATCGTCTCCATCAGCTCATGCGCCCAGACCGGGTTCGGGTCTGGATGGCCGCCGCCGAAATCGGGCAGGGGCGCACCATTGACGACGCTGCCCGGCGCTGCACCAAGCCGGCGCTCAAGGATCTCGCGGGCATAGGGGCCGGTGATGGCGTGCATGGCGTCGAAACGCAGCGAGAAGCCGCCGGCCAGCAGGGCCCGGATGGCATCGAACTCGAACAGCTCTTCCATCAGCTCGGCGTAATCGGTGACCGGATTGACGATCTCGATCTCCATATCACCCATGCGTGCGGTGCCGGGCTTCGAGATATCGGCATCCTGAGTTTCAAGGATCTTGTATTCGCTCAGCTCCCTGGTGCGGGCGAAGATCTTGTCGGTTACCGATTCCGGGGCCGGCCCGCCATTGGCACCGTTGAACTTGAGGCCGAAATCTTCGCTCTCGCCGCCGGGATTATGGCTGGCGGACATGATGAAGCCGCCATCGGCGCCGCGCTTGCGGATCAGATGCGAGGCGGCGGGCGTGGACAGCAGCGCATTGGTGCCCACGATCACCTTGGCCGCGCCGCCGGCGGCGCACATGCGCAGGATGACCTGCGCGGCGCGGTCGTTGAAAAAGCGCCCGTCGCCGCCGAGGATCAGGGTCTTGCCCGTAACCCCGCCAATCGCATCGATGATCGACTGAACGAAGTTTTCCAGATAATGATGCTGCATGAAGACCTTGGTCTTCTTGCGCAGGCCCGAAGTGCCGGGCTTCTGCCCCTCGATCGGGGCGGTGGAAACGGAGATGATGGTCATGCGAGACCTCCCTCTGGCATGAATAACGCAATGGAATCGGCGCTGACCGCAACGGTCGGCCCGGTTTCGGGCTGATCCTGCGTCAATGGCTCGGCCGTGTCGAGCACCCGCATCCAGCCGCGCCCGTCAAGCGGGGGCAGGATCATGTCGGCGGGCTCGCCGCTGCCATTGACCACGATGAAGGCTACATCGCCCAGATGGGCTTCGCGTTCGGGCATATCGACGGCCATACGAAGTTCCAGCCCCAGCACGCGCAGCCCGGCATTCTGCCAGTCCTCGGACGTGGGCTCGGCACCATTGGGCAGATGCCAGATCAGATCGCGCCCGCCCTCGGGCAGGGGCATCGAATGCAGGAAACGGCGCTGATGCAGCACCGGATGGGCATGGCGGATGGCGATCAGCCGCGCGGTGAAATCGGCCAGATCCTGATCGGCGCCGTCCCAAGTGGTCCAGCCGATCTGATTGTCCTGACAATAGGCGTTGTTATTGCCGTTTTGCGAATTGCCGATCTCATCCCCGGCCAACAGCATCGGCGTGCCCTGGGCCAGCATCAGCGTCGCCAGCAGATTGCGCCGGCGACGGGCGCGGGCGGCCAGGATCACCGGATCGTCGGTCGGGCCCTCATGGCCCATATTGTCCGAGAGATTGTCGTTATGGCCGTCGTGATTGCCCTCGTGATTGGCCAGATTGTGCTTGGCCGCATAGGAGGTCAGATCGGCAAGGGTGAAGCCGTCATGGGCGGTGATGAAGTTCACGCTGGCCTGTGGGGCGCGCCCGTAATGATCGAAGGTCGGGGCCGAGCCGGTCAGCCTGTCTGCCAGGCCGGCAATCCCGTTATCGCGCCGCCAGAATCCGCGCGCGGTGTCGCGGAAACAGTCGTTCCATTCCAGAAAGGGCGGCGGGAAATTCCCCAGCTGATAGCCGCCCGGCCCGACATCCCAAGGCTCGGCGATCAGGCGGACATTGGCCAGAACCGGATCCTGACGCAGGGCGGACAGGAAGCGGCCATTGCGCTCGAACCCCTGCGGCTCGCGCCCCAGCACCGGGGCCAGATCGAAGCGGAACCCATCGACGCCCATCTGCTCGACCCAGTAGCGCAGCGAATCGAGGATCATGCGCATCACCATCGGATGGGCGCAATCGACGGTATTTCCGGTGCCGGTATCGTTGATGTAATAGCGCGGATTATCCGCCATCAGCCGGTAATAGCTGAGATTGTCGAGCCCGCGAAAGCTGAGCGTCGGGCCCAGCTCATTGCCCTCGGCGGTGTGGTTATAGACCACGTCGATGACGACTTCGATGCCGGCGCCATGAAGGCGGGCGACCATATCGCGGAATTCGGCCGGATCGCCATGCAGCGAATAGCCGGTTTCGGGAACGAAGAAGGCCAGGGTGTTATAGCCCCAGTAATTGCTCAGCCCGCGCCGGATCAGGAAGGGCTCATCGGCATGGGCCTGGACTGGCAGCAGCTCCAGCGTGGTGATGCCGAGCCGGGTCAGATGCTCGATCACCGGATCCGATGCCAGCGCGGCAAAGCGCCCGCGCAGGGCCGGATCGACGCCGGGATGGGATGCGGTCAGCCCCTTGGGATGGGCTTCATAGATCACCACCCGGTCGCGGGCCGTGCGCCTTCCGCGCGGCATCGGCGCGGCATCGGCGGTGACCACGCATTTGGGCATGAAAGGCGCCGAATCGCGATGGTCGATGGACATGTCGATCTGCGCGGCGCGGGTGTCATAGCCGAAGATCGCCTCGTCCTGGATCAGCTGACCCGAGAGGCGGCGCGCATAGGGGTCGATCAGCAGCTTGGCCGGGTTGAAACGATGGCCGAGCTGCGGCTCATAGGGGCCATGGGCGCGCAGCCCGTAAAGCGTGCCCTCGGGCAGGCCGGGGATCTGGCCGTGCCAGATATCGCCCAGCCGGTCGGGCAGGGCGAGACGCTGGGTCTCCTGCTGGCCATCGGGGGTGAACAGGCAGACCTCGATCTTTTCGGCATGGGCCGAGAAGACTGCGAAATTCACCCCATCGCCAAGCGGAAAGGCACCGAGCCGGTCGGCAGAGCCGCCGGTGATCGAATAACTGGTTATGCTCATTTGCCCGTCAGTTTCTGGTCAACCTGTCATAGAGCGCCGCATAGTCGCGGGCCGAGGCGTCCCATCCGACCGGATGGGTCATCGCCCGAAAGGTCATTCGCTGCCAGATTGCGGGCTGCGCGTAAAGGGCAGAAACCTGACGCAGCGCCAATGACAGCGCGTCGCTGGTCACCGGCGAAAACTGTGCCCCGGTTGCCACGCCGGCCCGGATCGCCGCGTCATTGGCGTCGATCACGGTATCGGCCAGCCCGCCGGTATGGGCAACCAGCGGCAAGGTGCCATAGGCCAGACCATACATTTGGGTCAGCCCGCAAGGTTCGAAGCGCGAAGGCACCAGCACCACATCGCCGCCCGCGAACATGCGGTGCGACAGCGCCTCGTCATAGCCGATATGAACGCCGATCCGGCCCGGATGGTGTGAAGCGGCGCGCAGAAAGCCTTCCTGCAGATCGGGCTCGCCCGTGCCCAGAACCGCCAGCTGTCCGCCGCGCGAAATCAGCCCGGGCAGGTTTTCCAGCAGCAGATCCAGCCCCTTCTGCCGGGTCAGCCGGCTGACCACGATGAACAGCGGTCCGCCCTCGGCATCGAGCCGGAATTCCTCGCGCAGGGCTGCGGCGCAGGCGGCTTTGCCAGCCATATTGGCGGGGTCGTAATTGGCGGCGATCACCGGATCCCTGGCCGGGTTCCAGACCGCGGTATCGACCCCGTTCAGGATCCCCGACAGCGCATCGGCGCGGCGCCGGATCACGCCGTCGAGGCCAAAGCCGAATTCGGGGCGGGTCAGCTCTGCCGCATAGGTCGGCGAGACCGTGGTGATGGCATGGGCATAGACCAGCCCGGCTTTCAGCGCGCTGATCTGGCCCCAGAACTCATAGCCGTCGGGATGAAATTCGTTATAGGGCAGGCGCAATTCGTCGATCTGCCGGGCCTGTGCGATGCCCTGGAAGGCGATATTATGCACCGTCATGATCGACGGGGTCACGCCCCTGGTCCACAGAGGGGCAAAGCCCGCCTGCCAGTCATGGGCATGGATCAGATCGGGCTTCCAGCCATCCTTCAGCCCGTGGCTGGCGATTTCGGCGGCAGCCCAGCTCAGCGCGGCAAAGCGGCGAGGATTGTCAGGCCAGTCGGCACCGAATTCGTCGATATAAAGCGAGCCGGGCCGGTCATAAAGATGCGGCGCATCCAGCAACAGCAGCTCGATCCCGGCGGCCTTCCCGCTCAGCACCCGGGCCGGGCCACCGTAAAGATCGGGATCCGACCACAGTTCGATCGGGCTTTCCAGCCGCTTGATCAGCCCGCGATAGGCCGGGATCAATGTGCGCAGCTGCCAGTTCTGCGCCGCCATGGCGGCGGGCAGGGCGCCAACGACATCGGCCAGCCCCCCGGTCTTGATCAGCGGCGCGCATTCCGAAGCGACCGACAGCACCCGGCCAAGCTTTGCCGGCTCGGGCGCGACCGGATTGGTCAGCTTGAGCGGGGCCCGGGCCGGAGCTTTCGCTCCGGCCGGCGTGGTTCCGGTCTTGCCGGACCCACCCTTGCTGCCCGCCTGCGGGTGTGTCGGTGCCGCGCTCATCGTGCCGCGTTCCAGCGGTTGATCATGTCCTGCGTGATCAGCGTCACCCCGCCCTCGCTGCGGCGGAACCATTTCGCGTCCTCTTGCGGATCCTCGCCGACGACCAGCCCTTCCGGGATCTCGACCCCGCGGTCGATGACGACATTGCTCAGTTGCACATGGCGGCCGATATTGACGTATGGCATGGCGACGACCGATTTCAGCGTCGAATAGCTGTTGGCCTTCACCCCGGTGAACAGCAGCGAATTGCGTACCTCGGAGCCCGAGATGATGCAGCCGCCCGAAACCATCGAGCTGACCGCATGGCCGCGCCGGTCTTCGTCGTCATGGATGAACTTGGCCGGCGGAACGATTTCGCCGTAAGTCCAGATTGGCCAGCTCTGATCGTAAAGATCCAGCTCGGGCGAGAAATCGGTCAGGTCGATATTGGCGCGCCAGAAGGCGTCGATCGTGCCGACATCGCGCCAATAGGCCGGCGCATCGGGGCTGGAGCGCACACAGCTTTCGGTGAAGCGATGGGCGACGGCCTTGCCGTTCCTGACCAGTTCCGGGATCAGGTCATGGCCGAAATCATGGCTGGAATTGGGATCGGCGCCGTCTTTGAGCAGCATCTCGCGCAGGAATTTCCAGTCGAAGACATAGATCCCCATCGAGGCCAGCGTCGAATTGGGATCGTCCGGCATGCCGGGCGGGTCGGTCGGCTTTTCGAGGAAGGAAATGATGCGGCCATCGGCATCGACATCCATGACCCCGAAGGCTGAAGCTTCGGAACGCGGCACGGTCAGGCAGCCCACCGTCACATCGGCACCCGAATCGACATGCTGCTGCAGCATCAGCTCGTAATCCATCTTGTAGATGTGATCGCCGGCCAGAATGATGATGTAGTCGATATGATAGCTGTCGATGATGTCGATATTCTGGGTCACCGCGTCCGCAGTGCCGCGATACCAGTTTTCCTCATCCATCTGCTGGGATGCCGGCAGAATGTCGAGGAATTCGTTGCGCTCGGAGCGGAAGAAGGACCAGCCACGGTTCAGGTGGCGGATCAGGCTGTGGGCCTTGTATTGCGTCGCCACCGCCATCTTGCGGATGCCGGAATTGAGCGCATTGGACAGCGCGAAGTCGATGATCCGCGACTTGCCGCCGAAATAGACGGCAGGTTTGGCGCGCCGGTCGGTCAATTCCTTCAGGCGCGATCCGCGGCCTCCGGCCAGCACATAGGCCATGGCGCGGGATGAGAGGCGGTTTGGTCGGTACAGGGTCATGGGTCTCCTCCCCACTGATAAATCGTTATTTCGCTTCGTAAATCAGCACCGAAAGCGGCGGCAGATCGACCAGTGCCGAATGGTCGTAGCCCTGCCATTCACCCTCCTCCACGGCGAGGTTCTGCACAGTGTGCATGTTCGAGCCGCCATAAATTCCGGCATCCGAATTCAGCCGCAGCGTCCAGTTGCCGCCGCGCGGCAGGCCCAGACGCCAGCCGGAGCGCGGCACCGGGGTGAAGTTGCATACCGCAACCACCGGCGCATCGCCCTCTTCGCCGTAGCGGGCGAAGGCCACGACCGATTCCTCGGCGGCGCCGCTTTCGATCCAGCCAAAGCCCTCGGGCGCAGTGTCACGCCGATGCAGGGCCGGCAGCTCGCGGTAGAGCTTGTTGAGATCGCGCACCAGCGTCTGCACGCCTTTATGGCTGGGATCGTCCAGCAGGTGCCAGTCCAGCGAGGCGTCGTGGTTCCATTCCTTGCGCTGCGCAAATTCGCAGCCCATGAACAGCAGCTTCTTGCCGGGATGGGTCCACATGAAGCCGTAATAGGCGCGCAGATTGGCGAATTTCTGCCAGTCGTCGCCCGGCATTTTTTCCAGCATCGAGCCCTTACCATGGACGACCTCGTCATGGCTGATCGGCAGGATGAAGTTTTCCGAAAACGCATAGACCAGCCCGAAGGTCAGCTGGTTGTGGTGATGGCTGCGGTGAACCGGCTCGCGCTTGATGTAATCGAGCGTGTCATTCATCCAGCCCATGTTCCACTTGAAGCCGAAACCGAGCCCGCCGGCATCGACGGGGCGCGACACGCCCGGAAACGCGGTCGATTCCTCGGCCACGGTCATGATACCGGGCACCTCGCCATAGGTGACGGTATTGACCTCGCGCAGGAAGTCGATGGCTTCAAGATTTTCGCGCCCGCCATGGATATTGGGCACCCATTCGCCGTCATTGCGCGAATAGTCGCGATAGAGCATCGAGGCCACCGCATCGACGCGCAGCCCGTCGAGATGATATTCCTTCAGCCAGTAAAGCGCATTGGCGGTCAGATAGTTCGACACTTCACGCCGACCGTAATTGAAGATCAGCGTGTTCCAGTCCTGATGGAAGCCCTCGCGCGGGTCGGCATGCTCGTAAAGCGCGGTGCCGTCGAAGCGGGCAAGCCCGTGGATATCGGTCGGGAAGTGACCGGGCACCCAGTCCAGCATGATGCCGATATCGGCGTCATGGGCGGCCTCGACCAAGGCGCGGAACTCGTCCGGCGTGCCAAAGCGGATGGTCGGGGCATAAAGTCCGATCGGCTGGTAACCCCAGGAGCCGTCGAAGGGAAATTCCGAAATCGGCAGCAGTTCGATATGGGTAAAGCCCATATCGCGGGCATAAGGGATCAGCTCTCGCGCATGTTCCAGATAGGAGAGCGGGCGGCGGTTGCCATCTTCGGCGACGCGGCGCCAGCTGCCCAGATGGACCTCGTAGATCGAAACCGGAGCCGTGATGTCCTGCGCCTTCTGCCGGCGCTCCATCCAGCTGCCGTCGCGCCATTCGAACCCGTCGATCTTGCGCACCACCGAGGCGGTTGCCGGCGGATGCTCGGACCCGAAACCGACTGGGTCGGCCTTTTCGGGCAGCGGCTCGCCATGGGGGCCGGTGATGGAATATTTATAGGCCTCGCCCTCGCCGATATTGGGGATGAAGATTTCCCAGACCCCGGTCGAGCCGCGCCGGCGCATGCCGTGGCGGCGGGTGTCCCAATTGTTGAATTCGCCCAGCACCGAGACGCGGCGGGCATTGGGGGCCCAGATCGCGAAATGGGTGCCCTGGACGCCCTGATGGTTGATGATATGGGCGCCGAGCGCCTTCCACAGCTCGCGATGGGTGCCTTCGCCGATCAGATATTCGTCGATCTGGCCCAGAACCGGGCCGAAGCGATAGGGGTCTTCATATTCCCAGCTCTGCTCGCCATCGGTGCCGCGCAGCAGATAGGGGGTGGGCTCGGGCAGGAAACCCGCAAAAAGGCCCGGCGCGCCCTCGACCGGGCGCATCGGGAAAACGCCCTCGATGGTCGCAACCGACATTTCGCTTGCGCCGTGATCGAGCGCCACAACCCGCCAGCCACCGGCGACGGGATGGGGACCAAGCAGCGAGAAGGGATCGGCCTCGCGGCCCTCGGACAGCGCGCGGGCGCGGTCCGGGGGCAGGCGCAGTTCAAACCCAGTATCCGTTGTCATCGAAGACTTATCGTCAAGATTGTCTTCCAAACTCATCACGTCCCTCCATCATCCACACCCGGTCCATGTAATCGCGGACCGATCGGTCGGACGAGAACCAGCCCATGCGCGCGGTATTCAGCGCGGCCATGCGATTCCAGCCCGTCTTGTCCCCATAAGAGGCATCAATGCGCTTCTGTGTCGATTGGTAATCGGCAAAATCCGAACAGACCAGATAGGTGTCCCAATTGGTCAGGATATCGACCAGCCGACCATAGCGCGCCGGATCTTCGCCGAAAGTGCCGGTGGCGATCAGGCTGATCGCGCGCGACAACGAGGGCGATGCGGCAATCGCCTTGCGGGCGTGATCGGGGATGGCGCGGGTCTGTTCGACCTCTTCGGTGGTCATGCCGAACAGGAAAAAGTTCTCCGGCCCGACATGTTCGCGGATTTCGACATTGGCGCCGTCCAGCGTGCCGATGGTCAGCGCGCCGTTCAGCGAGAGTTTCATATTGCCGGTGCCCGAGGCCTCCTTGCCCGCCGTTGAAATCTGCTCCGACAGATCGGCCGCCGGGATCAGCCGGACCGCCATCGAGACGTTGTAATTGGCCGGATAGGCGACCATCAGGCGGCCGCGCATCAGCGGGTCGTTGTTAACAACATCGGCTACGTCGTTGATCAGGTGGATAATTTCTTTGGCGACGGCATAGCCGGGCGCGGCCTTGCCGCCGAAGATCTTGACGCGGGGCTGCCATTCGGCATCCGGGTTCTGGCGGATCTCGTCCCAGCGGGCGATGGGTTCCAGCACGTTAAGCAGCTGGCGCTTATATTCATGGATGCGCTTGATCTGCACATCGTAAAGCGCATCCGGGTCCGGGGTGATGCCCAGCTTTTCGCCCAGCCAGTTCGACAGCGCGACCTTGTTTTCGCGCTTGGCGCTCGCATAGCGTTCCAGCCAGCCATTGTCCTGGATCGCCGGCTCCAGCCCGGTCAGACGGTCGAGATGATCGACCCATTCTTCATTGCCAAGGGTTTCGGTGATCAGACCTGACAGCGCCGGATTGGCCGAATAGAGCCAGCGGCGCGGGGTCACGCCATTGGTGACATTCACAATCCGGTCGGGATGCAGTTTGTTCAGATCGTGGAAAACGGTTTCCTTCATCAGCTCGGTATGCAGGGCCGATACGCCGTTGACATGGCCCGACTGCATGAAGGCCAGCGTGCCCATATGGACCTGACCGTGATGGATCGCCGACAACTCCCACGGGCGGCCGGGATTGCGGCGCTTGTGGTGATCGTCGATGCGCTCGACCAGATCCATATGGCGCGGCAGCACCTTGCGGAACAGGCCCTCCGACCAGGCTTCCAGCGCCTCGGGCAGCAGTGTGTGGTTGGTATAGTTCAGCACGCGTTCGGCGATGTCGGCGGCCTGGTCGAAATCCTGGCCGAAATCGTCGATCAGCACCCGCACCAGCTCGGCGCCGGCAATCGCGGGGTGGGTGTCGTTCATCTGGATGGCAACGCGCTCGGGCAGCTGGGCGATGCTTTCGCCTTCCGAAACGAACCGGCGCATGATGTCGCGCACCGAGGCGGCGGTGAAGAAATATTCCTGCTTGAGGCGCAGCTCCTTGCCGGCCTCTGTCGAATCGTCGGGATAGAGCACGCGGCTGATGGTCCGGGCCAGCGATTCCGCGGTGCCGGCCGCGACATATTCGCCGCGGTTGAAGCGGGCAAGGTCGAATTCGGTCGCGGCCTTGCCGGCCCAGAGCCGCAGCGTATTGGCCCAACGCCCGCGCCAGCCGATGATCGGCGTGTCATAGGCGGCGGCGATGACGGTTTCTTCCGGGTGCCAGATCTTCTTGGGCCCGTCGCCCTCGATCCAGCCGCCAAAGCCGATCTCATAGGCGGCCTCGGGACGCTCGAATTCCCAGGGGTTGCGCGATTTCAGCCAGCTGTCGGCGGTTTCCACCTGCCGGCCATGATCGAAACGCTGACGGAAGAGGCCATGCTCATAGCGCAGGCCATAGCCGTAAGCCGGGCAGCCGACGGTTGCCATGGATTCCATGTAGCAGGCGGCGAGACGGCCAAGACCGCCATTGCCGAGCGCAGCTTCGGGTTCGTCATGGATGACCTCGTCGTAATCGACGCCGAAGCCGCGCAGGGCTTCGCGGGCGCTGTCATCGAGACTGAGATTGACAACCGAATCCTCCAGCAGCCGTCCGATCAGAAATTCCATCGACAGGTAATGCACCCGCTTCAGACGGTTTTCATAGGTGGCACGGGTCGAGGCAAACCAAGGCTGGACGATCCGGTCCCGCACCGCCAGCGACAGCGCAACCCGCCAGTCATGGATGGAGGCATGGGCCGTATCCTTGCCGATCGAATAGGTCAGGTGATCGAGGATAGACTGCGCCAGATCCTTCGGGTTGGCACTCGTTACGGGCTGAGTCATCATTGCGTTCCGTGTAAATCTGATGTTAGCGGCATCATTAGGCCGGCACGATGCCGGGTTCAATGGGTGGCCGAAGCCGATGGCCGTATAATCGGCCAAGGAGATGAAGATGGCAAATGAGTGGTGGCGCGGTGCGGTGACTTATCAGGTCTATCCGCGCTCGTTTCAGGACAGCAATGGCGACGGGATCGGCGATCTGAAGGGGATTACCGAACGTATCCGCCATATTGCCAGCCTTGGGGTTGATGCGGTCTGGCTTTCGCCGGTCTTTACCTCGCCCATGGCCGATATGGGCTATGACGTGTCCGATTATACCGATATCGACCCGCTCTTCGGTACGCTGGAAGATTTCGACCGGATGGTGGCCAAGGCCCATGAATTCGGGCTGAAAGTCATCATTGATCAGGTGCTTAGCCATTCCTCGGATCAGCACCCGTTCTTTGTCGAAAGCCGTCAGGGCAAGGACAACCCGAAATCCGACTGGTATGTCTGGGCCGATGCCAGGCCCGACGGAACCCCGCCCAATAACTGGTCCTCGGTTTTCGGCGGCTCGGCCTGGGAATGGGACGGGCACCGCAAGCAGTATTATCTGCACAATTTCCTGACCTCGCAGCCCGATTTCAACTTCCACAACAAGGAAGTGCAGGACTGGCTGCTGGAAACCATGCGCTTCTGGCTGGATCGCGGCGTGGACGGATTCCGGCTCGATACGGTCAATTTCTATTTCCACGACCAAAAGCTGCGCAATAATCCGCCGAGGAAGGGCGAGCCGCAGGTCAATCCCTATGAAATGCAGCTGCACCGCTTCTCGAAGACCCGGCCGGAGAACCTGGATTTCCTTGCACGGCTGCGTCGGCTGACCGATGAATATGGCGCGGCGATGGTCGGTGAGGTTGGCGATTCGACCCGCGCGGTCGAGATCATGGCCGAATACACTTCGGGCGATAAGCACCTTCACCAAGCCTACAGCTTCGACATGCTCGGCCCCGAATTCACCCCGAAGCATTTCCGCACCAAGATCGAGAGCTTTTTCAAGGACGCCCCCGATGGCTGGCCGACCTGGGCGTTTTCGAACCATGACGTCATCCGCCACATGACCCGCTGGGAGGACCATGGCGCCGATCAGGACAGCCTGGCCAAGCTGGCCTGCGCGATGCTGCTGTCCTTCCCCGGCTCGATCTGCATCTATCAGGGCGAGGAGCTGGGCCAGACCGAGACCGAGCTGGAGTTTTCCGAGCTGACCGACCCGCCCGGCATCCGCTTCTGGCCCGATTACAAGGGCCGTGACGGTTGCCGCACGCCGATGGTCTGGGATGGCAATGGCAATACCGCCGGCGGTTTCTCGACCGCAAAGCCCTGGCTGCCGGTCAAGTCGCCGCAGCTGGCCCGCAATGTCGCCGCGCAAGAGGCCGATATCCACTCGGTCATGCATTTCTACCGGCACATGCTGGAATTCCGTTCGGAGCGGGCCGAGCTCAATGGCGCCGCTCTGGCCGAATTCATCCGCAGCTCGGCGAATACGCTGGTCTTCCGCAGGGGCGCGCTGACCTGCGCCTTCAACCTCAGCCCCGAGGCCGCCACCGTCAAGCTGCCCATAGGTGCCGAACCGACCCTGGCCGGTCCGCGTCAGGCGGCGGAGCTGGACGGGATCAGCCTGAGCCTCGGGCCGAACGGCTTTGCCTTCATCCAGCGCTGATCGCTGAGCGCTGACGGGCGCTGCATGAAACGGGGCGCTGCCATCCGGCCGCGCTCCGTTTTCGTTCCGCGATGCGTTTCAGCGATCGTCCATGCTCGGCTCGGGCAGGGCGACGCGTGTCAGGGCCGCCCGGTCGGTAATGATGACGCGCGCACCATCGACCTTGATGCCGTCGCTTTCCAGCGCTCGGATGGTGCGCGACAGGCTTTCCGGCGCGATCCCCAGATAGGATGCCAGATGGCGCTTGCCAAAGGGCAGGACGAGGCTGGCCTCATTGCCGGCGTGATGCAGGATCCATGCTGCCAGCCTTTCGCGGGCAGTGCGCAGCTTGAGGTTCTTGGCCTGAAGCACCATGCCGCGGAAGCTGTTGGCCAGCTCGTTCAGCGCGGCCATGGCGAAGCCGGCATCGTTGCGCATGGCGGCGCGCAGATCGGCGGCCGGCAGCAGCACGATGCGCGAGGCCTCAAGCGTGCGCGCCGACATCAGATAGGGCGCGTCGCGGATGCAGGCCGCCAGAATGAAGGCCGAGATCGGCCGCGCCACCCCCATCACCGTTTCACGCCCGCTCCATGAGGCATGGAATTCGACCGATCCCTCGATGATGACATGTAGGAAATCCGCCATTTGCCCATGGCGGAACAGCTCAAGCTGGGGGGGGAACATCTGCACATAGGCGATGTTCATCAGATCGTCGAAGGTCCGGGTTTTCATCTCGCGGAACAGCGGCAGGCGGCGTAGGCCGGGCTTTTCGTCTTCTCGCATGAATCGCTCTCCTTTCCTTGGCGCATAACAGGTCAGCAGTAATTTAAAATTGATATTAATCAATATTAGATGGGGCCTTTGATAAACTTGGAAATAACATTCAATATATGGCGCAAGATCACATGTTAATTAAGGATAGAATTTGCGACGACCTATGTTAGATTTGATCTGGATCAAGTCTTTTGCCTGTCCAGCCTCTACTGCTTTCGTCGGTTTATGGGCACCGACAAGGTGCAAGATTGAGGAGCTTCGCGATGTCTGAAGCGCAAATATCGTCACAGAGCGATCAGCAAAGGGCCCTCTGGCTCTCGACGATCGCTTTCACGATCTGTTTCGCCGTATGGACGCTGTTTTCCATCATTGGCCTGTCAATCAAAACTGAGCTGAGCCTGTCGGAATCCCAGTTTGGCCTGCTGGTTGCGACCCCGGTCCTGACCGGCTCGCTGACCCGGCTGTTTCTGGGGGTCTGGACCGAACGCTGGGGGGGGCGCATCGTCTTCTCGGCGCAGATGATTCTGACCGGTCTGGCGACGCTGGCTCTGACCTGGGCTGACAGCTACGCTACTTTCCTGATTGCTGCGCTTGGCGTCGGTCTGGCGGGCGGGTCCTTCATCATCGGCGTTGCCTATGTCGCGCCATGGTTTCCCAATGAGAAGAAGGGCACCGCGCTCGGCGTCTTCGGCATGGGCAATGTCGGTGCCGCCGTCACCAAGTTCTGCGCCCCCTTCGTGCTGGTTGCCGCCGGCTGGCAAGGTGTCGCCGAGATCTGGGCCGTCGCCATCATCGCGATGGGCGTCATCTTCTACTTTTTTGCCAAGGACGAACCCGGCCTGACCGAGCGCCGCATCAACGGTGCACGCCCGCCGACCCTGGCCGAGCAATTCGCACCGCTGAAGAACCAGCAGGTCTGGCGTTTCTCACTTTACTATTTCTTCGTCTTCGGCGGTTTCGTCGCGCTGGCGCTCTGGCTGCCCCACTACCTGGTCGATGTCTATGCGATCGATATTCGTATCGCCGGCATGTGCGCGGCCGCCTTCAGTCTCGCGGCGAGCGTCTTTCGCGCCTATGGCGGGGTCCTGTCGGATCGCTTCGGCGCCCGGGCGGTGATGTACTGGACCTTTGGCTTCTCGGCCGTGCTGCTGTTCATGCTGTCCTATCCGCCGACCGATTACGTCGTTCACGGCAAGGACGGCCCGATCGCCTTCTCGACCCAGATGGGGCTGGTGCCCTTCGTCATCACGCTGTTCGTGCTGGGCTTCTTCATGAGCCTCGGCAAGGCGGCAGTCTACAAGCACATCCCGGTCTATTACCCCAACCATGTCGGCGCGGTCGGCGGGCTGGTCGGCATGATCGGCGGGCTTGGCGGCTTCATTCTGCCGATCATCTTCGGCGCGCTGCTCGACCTGACCGGGATCTATACCTCCTGCTTCGCGCTACTGTTTGTTATCGTCGTGATCTCGGCGCTGTGGATGCATATGTCGATCCGCGCCATGGAGCATAAGGCCCATGGCAAAAGCCTGGAGAGCCTGCCGGCCTTCCCGGAGCTCTCGGATGCCCATGAGGCCAGTGCCGCCGCCGGCGGTCCGGCCATGGCCCGGATGCTGGAGGACTGGCGGCCCGAGGACCCGCAATTCTGGGCCGAGAAAGGTCGCCGGATCGCCCGGCGTAACCTGTGGATCTCGATCCCGGCGCTTTTGCTGGCCTTCTCGGTCTGGATGGTCTGGTCGATGGTGGTGGCACGGCTGCCGGCCATCGGGTTCGAATTCTCGACCGGCCAGCTTTTCTGGCTGGCGGCTCTGCCTGGCCTGTCGGGGGCGACGTTGCGCATCTTCTACAGCTTCATGGTGCCGATCTTCGGTGGCCGGCTGTGGACGACGCTTTCGACTGCCTCGCTGCTGATCCCGGCGCTCGGCATCGGCTATGCGGTGCAGAATCCGGAAACCCCCTATCTGATCTTCCTCGCACTGGCGCTGCTTTGCGGGCTGGGCGGGGGCAATTTCGCCTCCTCGATGGCCAATATCGCCTTCTTCTTCCCCAAGGCGGAAAAGGGCAATGCGCTTGCGCTGAATGCGGGCCTGGGCAATCTCGGCGTCTCGGTCATGCAGTTTCTGGTGCCGATCGTCATTACCATGGGTGTCTTCGGTGCCATGGGCGGGGCGCCCCAGCAGCTGAGCGATGGCGGCCAGCTGTGGATGCAGAATGCCGGCTTTATCTGGGTGCCCTTCATCGCGCTGGCGACGATTGCCGCCTGGTTCGGCATGAATGATATCGCCGATGCGAAAGCCAGCTTCCGCGAGCAGTCGGTCATCTTCTCGCGCAAGCACAACTGGATCATGTGTGTGCTTTACACCGGCACTTTCGGCAGCTTCATCGGCTTCTCGGCGGGCTTCCCGCTGCTGACCAAGCTGGCTTTTCCAGAAGTGAATGCGCTGCAATATGTCTTCCTCGGACCACTGGTCGGCGCGCTGAGCCGGGCCGGCACCGGCTGGATCAGTGACCGCCTCGGCGGTGGACGGGTGACCTTCTGGACCTTTGCCGGGATGATCGCCGCGACCTTCTGGGTGATTACCGCGCTTGGCGCAGGCAGCTTCGCCAGCTTCTTCGCGGCCTTCATGATGCTGTTCTTCCTGACCGGGGTCGGCAATGCTTCGACCTTCCAGATGATCCCGTCGATCATGAGCCTTGAAATCCCGCGCCTGATGCCGGGTCTGGACGCGGCTGCCAGCCGCAAGCAGGCCGAGCGCGAAAGCGCCGCGATCATCGCCTTCACCTCGGCGATTGCCGCTTACGGCGCCTTCTTCATCCCGAAGGCCTATGGCAGCGCGATCGCGATGAGCGGCTCGCCGATCGGGGCGCTCTGGAGCTTCCTGATCTTCTACGCGATCTGCCTGGCCATCACCTGGGGCTATTACAGCCGCCGCGGTGGCCTGCTCTATGACATCGAACGTGGCCGCGCCCGCGCGACCCCGCCCGCAAACTGATAAAGAAGGAGAAAGCGATGAGCCAGATACTGGACCGCCTGAACTTCATGAAGAAGATCGGCAAGGAAGAATTCGCCGATGGCTATGGTCTGACCACGACCGAGGATCGTGATTGGGAAAACACCTATCGCTCGCGCTGGCGTCACGACAAGATCGTGCGTTCGACCCATGGGGTGAACTGCACCGGATCCTGTTCCTGGAAGATCTATGTCAAATCCGGCATCGTGACTTGGGAAACCCAGCAGACCGATTACCCGCGCACACGGCCCGATCTGCCCAATCACGAGCCGCGCGGCTGCGCCCGGGGCGCCAGCTACAGCTGGTATCTCTACAGCGCCAACCGGGTGAAGACCCCGCTGATCCGGGGCAAGCTGGCCCGGCTCTGGCGCGAAAAGCGCAAGACCATGGCGCCGGTCGCGGCCTGGGCCGAGATCCAGGCCGACCCGCAGGCCCGCGAAAGCTATACCCGCATTCGCGGCAAGGGCGGGTTCGTGCGCGCCAGCTGGGACGAGGTGACCGAGATCACAGCGGCGGCCAATGCCTATACCGCCAAGACCTACGGCCCCGACCGGGTCTTCGGCTTCTCGCCGATCCCGGCCATGTCGATGGTGTCCTATGCCGCCGGCTCGCGCTATCTGTCGCTTCTGGGCGGCACCTGCATGTCCTTTTATGACTGGTATTGCGACCTGCCGCCCTCCAGCCCGCAGACCTGGGGCGAGCAGACCGACGTGCCGGAATCGGCCGACTGGTATAATGCCGGCTATCTGCTGCTCTGGGGCTCGAATGTGCCTCAGACCCGGACGCCGGATGCGCATTTCTATACCGAGGTCCGCTATAAAGGCACCAAATCCGCCGTCATCAGCCCGGATTATTCGGAAGCCGCGAAGTTTTCCGATATCTGGCTGAACGCCAAGCAGGGCACCGATGCGGCGCTTGGCATGGCCTTCGGTCACGTCATCCTGCGCGAGTTCCATCTGGATCATCAGGCGGAATATTTCGAAGATTACTGCCGCCGCTATACCGACATGCCGATGCTGGTGCGTCTGGACGAAGAGGACGGCCGGATCATTCCGGGCCGCCAGCTGCGCGCCTCGGATTTCGCCGGCGATATGGGCGAGGCCAACAATCCCGAATGGAAGACCGTTGCCATCGACGAAAGCGGCAAGATCGTGGTCCCCAATGGCTCGATTGGCTTCCGCTGGGGCGAACACGGCAAGTGGAACCTCGAACAGAAAGCCGACGGCAAGGATGTCCAGCTGAAGATGAGCTTCATCCTTGAGGAAGACCGCGACGAAATCGTCGGCGTGGACTTCCCCTTCTTCGGGGGTGCGGCCTCGAACGGGTTCGAAAAGGACGAGCGCGGCGAGATCCTGACCCGCAACGTTCCGGCCCGGCGCCTGAAGCTGGCCGATGGCAGCGAGGCGCTTGTCGCCACGGTCTTCGACCTCTTCTGCGCCAATTACAGCCTCGACCGGGGTCTGGGCGGCGAAAACGTCGCGCGCGATTACAATGACGATGTGCCCTTCACCCCGGCCTGGGCCGAGCGCATCGCCGGCGTACGCCGCGACAAGATCATTCAGGTCGCCCGCGAATTCGGAGCCAATGCCGAAAAGACCCATGGCCGTTCGATGATCATCATCGGCGCGGGCATGAACCATTGGTATCACATGGACATGAACTACCGCGCCGTCATCAACATGCTGGTGATGTGCGGCTGCATCGGTCAGTCCGGTGGTGGCTGGGCGCATTACGTGGGTCAGGAAAAGCTGCGCCCGCAGACCGGCTGGACGGCGCTTGCCTTCGCGCTCGACTGGAACCGGCCGCCGCGGCACATGAACTCGACCTCGGCCTGGTATGCCCATACCGACCAGTGGCGCTATGAAACCGTCACCGCCGGCGAGATCGTTTCGCCGACCGCGCCCAAGGGCGATTGGGACAGGCTGAGCCTGATCGACTATAACATCCGGGCGGAACGCATGGGCTGGCTGCCCTCGGCGCCGCAGCTGAAGACCAACCCGCTGGAGGTCGCCAAGGCCGCAAAAGCCGCCGGGGTCGAGGTCAAGGATTACGTCGCCGAGCAGCTCAAATCGGGCGCCTTGCAGATGTCCTGCGAGGACCCGGATGCGCCGGAAAACTGGCCGCGCAACCTGTTCGTCTGGCGCTCGAACCTGCTGGGCTCGTCTGGCAAGGGGCATGAATATTTCCTCAAGCACCTGCTGGGCACCGATCACGGGGTGCAGGGCAAGGATCTGGGCGAGGAAGGCGGACGCATGCCGGCCGAAGCGGTCTGGCATGACAAGGCGCCGGAAGGAAAGCTGGACCTGCTGGTCACCATCGACTTCCGTATGTCCACCACCGCTGTCTATGCCGATATCGTGCTGCCGACGGCGAGCTGGTATGAAAAGGACGATCTGAACACCTCGGACATGCATCCTTTCATCCATCCGCTTCAGGCGGCGGTCGATCCGGCCTACGAATCGAAGACCGACTGGGAAATCTTCAAATCCATCGCGAAGAAATTCTCCGAAGTCGCGCCCGAGGTTCTTGGCGTTGAAACCGATATCGTCCAGCTGCCCCTGCAGCATGACAGCCCCGGCGAAGTCGCCCAGCCCCATGTTCAGGATTGGAAGCGCGGCGAATGCGATCTGATCCCGGGCAAGACCGCCCCGGCCTATATCGAGGTCGTGCGCGATTATCCGAACCTCTATAAGCGCTTCACCTCGGTGGGGCCGCTGATGGACAAGCTCGGCAATGGCGGCAAAGGCATCGCCTGGGACACCAAGACCGAGATCCACCATCTGAAGGATCTGAACGGTGTCGTCACCGATGAAGGACCGACCGAAGGCCTGGCCCGTCTTGATACCGCGATCGACGCGGCCGAGATGATCCTGATGCTGGCGCCGGAAACCAATGGCGAAGTCGCGGTCAAGGCCTGGGAGGCGCTTGGCAAGATCACCGGGCAGGACCACAAGCATCTGGCCGAGGTCAAGGAAGACGAAAAGATCCGCTTCCGCGACATTGCCGCCCAGCCCCGCAAGATCATCTCCAGCCCGACCTGGTCGGGGATCGAAAGCGAGGAGGTCTGCTATAATGCCGGCTGGACCAACGTTCATGAGCTGATCCCGTGGCGGACGGTATCGGGACGCCAGCAGCTGTATCAGGACCATGAATGGATGCGGGCCTTCGGCGAAAGCTTCGTCACCTGGCGCCCGCCGGTCGATCTGAAGACCGTCGGCCATGCCGCGACGAAATCGCTGGCCAATGGTGAAAAGCATGTCGTGCTGAACTTCATCACCCCGCACCAGAAATGGGGCATCCACTCGACCTATTCCGACAACCTGCACATGCTGACGCTGAACCGCGGCGGCCCGGTGATCTGGATTTCGGAAACCGACGCCAAAACCGCCGGGTTGGTCGATAACGACTGGATCGAGGTCTTCAATTCCAACGGTGTCATCACCGCCCGTGCGGTGGTCAGCCAGCGGATGAAGGACGGAACTGCCTTCATGTATCACGCTCAGGAAAAGATCGTGAATACGCCCGGCAGCCAGATCACCAATCTGCGCGGCGGCATCCATAACTCGGTCACGCGCACGGTGCTCAAGCCGACGCATATGATTGGCGGCTATGGCCAGCTGTCCTACGGTTTCAACTATTACGGAACCGTCGGCTCGAACCGCGACGAATTCGTCATCGTCCGCAAGATGAACAAGGTCGATTGGCTCGACCAGCCCAAGGACCAACCCGGCGACGGGGAACCCGCAACCCAGAATACGGAGGCCGCGGAATGAAGGTACGTGCACAAATCGGCATGGTGCTGAACCTCGACAAATGCATCGGGTGTCACACCTGTTCTGTCACCTGCAAGAACGTCTGGACCTCGCGCGAGGGCGTCGAATACGCGTGGTTCAACAATGTCGAAACCAAGCCCGGCATCGGCTATCCCAAGGATTGGGAAAACCAGAAGCGCTGGAAGGGCGGCTGGACCCGGTCGCGTTCGGGCAAGCTGCAACCCAAACAGGGCGGCAAGTGGCGGGTTCTGGCGAATATCTTCGCCAATCCCAACCTGCCCGAGATTGACGATTTCTACGAGCCCTTCACCTTCGATTACGATCATCTGAAATCGGCGCCCGAAATGAACGCCTTCCCCACGGCGCGTCCGCGTTCGCTGGTATCCGGCGAGCGGATCGAGAAAATCGAATGGGGCCCGAACTGGGAAGAAATCCTGGGCGGCGAATTCGCCAAACGCTCCAAGGATCAGAACTTCGAGGGCGTGCAGAAAGACATCTACGGGCAGTATGAAAACACCTTCATGATGTATCTGCCGCGCCTGTGCGAGCATTGCCTCAACCCGGCCTGCGTGGCGTCATGCCCCTCGGGCGCGATCTACAAGCGCGAGGATGACGGCGTTGTCCTGATCGATCAGGACAAGTGCCGGGGCTGGCGGATGTGCGTCTCGGGCTGTCCCTACAAGAAAATCTATTACAACTGGTCCACCGGGAAGTCGGAAAAATGTACCCTGTGCTATCCGCGTCTGGAAAGCGGCCAGCCGACGGTCTGTTCGGAAACCTGCGTCGGGCGCATCCGCTATCTTGGCGTGATGCTCTATGACGCCGACAAGATCGAGGAAGCGGCCTCGACCGAAAAGGAAATGGATCTTTACGACGCCCAACTCGGCGTCTTCCTCGATCCGAACGATCCCGAAGTGATCGCTGCGGCCCGCGCCGAAGGCATCCCCGAGGACTGGATCGAGGGCGCGCGCCGCTCGCCGATCTGGAAGATGGCGATGGAATGGAAGATCGCCTTCCCGCTCCATCCCGAATACCGGACCCTGCCGATGGTCTGGTATGTCCCGCCGCTCTCGCCGATCCAGCATGCCGCCGAGGCCGGCCAGATCGCCGCGCTCGACGACATGCCCGATGTGCGCAGCCTGCGCATTCCGCTGAAATACCTGGCGAACATGCTGACCGCCGGGGACGAGGCGCCAGTCGCCACGGCGCTGGAACGGATGCTGGCCATGCGCTCATATATGCGTGCGAAATCGGTGGAAGGCGTGGTCAATCTTGGCGTGGCGCAGCGGGTCGGCATGACCCCCTTGCAGATCGACGAGATGTATCAGCTGCTGGCGATCGCCAATTACGAGGACCGCTTCGTCATCCCGACGACGCATCGCGAGCTGGTCGAGGATGCCTATGATCTGCGCGGCGGCTGCGGCTTCACCGATGGCAATGGCTGTTCTTCGGGCAGCTCCGGCTCGACCATGTTCAGCGGCAAGAAATTCCGCAGCCCGCAGGAGTTCATCGCATGAAAACCTTCAAGGCGCTTTCGCTTCTGCTCAGCTATCCAAACGCGGAAATGCAGGAGGCCATGCCCGAGATCATGGCCGTCCTGCACGGCGAGGGGCTGATCGGCCCCCATCGCCAGGAGGACATCGCCCGGCTGGCCGGGGAACTGGCCGAGGGGGATCTTTACGATCTTCAGGAACGCTATGTTCTGCTGTTCGACCGCTCGCGCACGCTGTCGCTGAACCTTTTCGAACATATCCATGGCGAGGGCCGCGACCGCGGCGGCGCCATGGTCGATCTTCTGGAAATGTATCGGGCAGGGGGCTACGATCTGGACGGCGCCGAGCTGCCCGATCACCTGCCGGTGCTGCTGGAATATCTTTCGACCCGGCCACTGGACGAGGCGCGCGGCATTCTGGCTGATGCCGGTCACATCCTGATCGCGCTTCAGGAACGGCTGGCGCGGCGCGAGACGGCCTATATGGCGGTCTTCGACGCGCTTGTCGCTATTGCCGCCGCCGATCCGGCCACCAGCGAGGCGCAGGCCCTGCTGGCCGAGGAAGATCACGACCCCGAGGATCTCGCCGCGCTGGATGCGGTCTGGGAAGAAGCCCAGGTCACCTTCGGCCCCGACCCCAATGCCGGCTGCCCGGTCAGCCGCGATCTGCTTGCCCGTATGGACCCCGCCCCGGCCACCCCGGCCGCGCGGGCCGCCAGCTGAACAGGAGGACGACATGAACCACTTCCTATTCGGGATCTATCCCTATATTGCCATCACCGTAATGGTCCTTGGCTCGATCATCCGCTTCGAGCGTGATCCTTTCAGCTGGAAATCCTCGTCCAGCCAGCTGCTGCGCACCCGCCATTTCTGGATCGGATCGGTCCTGTTCCATGTCGGCGTGCTGACCATCCTGCTGGGCCATTTCTTCGGCCTGCTGACCCCGATCGCGATCTTCGATTTCTTAGGGATCAGCCATGAGGCCAAGCAGATCCTTGCCATGACCGTTGGCGGAATTGCCGGGATCATGGCGCTTGTGGGCGGGCTCATCCTGCTCCAGCGCCGTCTGACCGATCCGCGCATCCGCGCCAATTCGACCATTGCCGATACCGGGATTCTGATCCTGCTGATGGCGCAGCTGGTGCTGGGGCTTCTGACAATCCTGGTCTCGATGCAGCATCTCGATGGCGAAGAGATGATCAAGCTGATGAAATGGGCGCAGGGCATCGTCTTCTTCGGCTCTGATCCGGCCGCGAATCTCGTGGGCGTGTCCTTCATCTTCAAGCTGCATATCTTCCTGGGGCTGACCATCTTCCTGCTGTTCCCCTTCACCCGGCTGGTGCATCTGCTCTCGGCCCCGATCCGCTATCTGTGGCGGCCGGGCTATCAGATCGTGCGCAGCCGCAAGGGCGCGGCGCATCACGCGCAGACCATGGTGCCGGCCAATCCCGGCATGCTGGTTCAGCCGCAAGCGGCCAAGCAGGAAGGGAAATCGTGATGGATGCCCGTCCGCTTCTGCCGCCGGTCATCGTGAACGGCATCACCATCCCGGCCGAGCGGATCGCCGATGAGGCGCAGAACCATCCTGCGCCCAAGGGCAAGCCCGGTCAGGCCTGGAAGGCAGCGGCCCGCGCGCTGGCATTGCGCGAGGTGCTGTTGCAGGAAGCCGCCGCGCGGGGGATCACCCCCGCGCCCATCGAGATCGGCGAAGGCCTTTGGGAAACCGATGAGGAAGCCCTGATCCGCCAGCTGCTCGATGAGGCCATCGAAACCCCGGCCCCGCGCGATGTTGCGGTGCTGCGCGCCCATTACGATGCCCATCCCGAGCGTTTCCACGGGCCGTCCCTGTTCGAGGCCGCCCATATCCTGATCCCGGCCGCGCCGGATCAGGAAGGCGAGACCTCAGACGATGCACGCAACAAGGCCCGGGCTAGGGCGCAGGCGCTCTGCGATATGCTGGCCCGCGATCCGGGCGCGTTCAAGCGGCTCGCGGGCGAGCACAGCGCCTGTTCGTCGCGCGAAAATGGCGGGCTGCTGGGGCAGCTGGCTTCGGGCGATACGGTGTCGGAATTCGAGGCGGCGCTGCTGGAAATGCCGGAAGGCACGATCAGCGCGCAGCCGGTCGAAAGCCATTATGGTTTCCATGTCATCCGGCTCGATGCCCGGGCGCCGGGCGGGCTGTTGCCGTTCGAAGCCGTGCTGCCGCAGCTGCGCATCGCCGAGGAAAAGGCCGGCTGGGTCCGCGCCAGCCGCGATTTCGCGGCGGCGCTGCTGGCCAGGGCCGAGGTCAGCGGCATCACGCTGGACCCGGCTGCCGCAGCCTGAACCCTTGCGAAGGACCGTCCGGCGGACTTGTCGGAATGCCGGATGATCCACCCGTCGCCCTTGCCTGAGGGCGACGGGTTTTTCATAGGGGCAGGCCAGATCGGGGAAAGCATGAGCGCTTGGCGTAGCGGCGACAGCGTTACCTCGGGCTTTACCCGGCTCGCCGTCAAAAGCGGCGGCGCGCGGCGATCAAGGCGGCCTTAACGTGCCCAGGGCTGGCCCTTGTCCTGGCTCGACAGCTCGCGCAGACGCTCGATATTTTCGATGATCGCGAAATTGCCGTCGATGCGTACCCCGTGATTGCGCAGCCGGGCGAAGGCCCGCGACAGGCTTTCGGGCTGGATGCCCAGATGGCCGGCGATCAGGGTCTTGTTATAGGGCAGGGGCAGGCGGGCACCGTTTTCGCGGCCCTCGGCCAGCTCGACCAGAAATTCCGCCAGCCGCTGCACGCCGGAGCGGGCTTTCAGCTGCTCGACCTGCTCGACCAGCCCGTGCAGGTGGACATAGCTGGCGGCAAGCAGGTTCAGCGCCAGTTCCGGGTCTTGGGTGATCTGATGGCGCAGCCGCTTGCCGTCGATCTGGATCAGCGTGCAGTCGCTGATCGCCTCGGCCGAGACCGGATAGACCTCGCCGCGCAGCGCCACCGCTTCGCCAAAGCTGCGGTTGCGGGTCAGGATCGAGACCACCGCTTCGGCACCCGAAGGCGAGATCCGGTAAAGCTTCACCCAGCCCTCGACGATCAGATGAACCGCGCTTGCCGGCTCGCCCTGAAGGAAAATGGTTTCGCCGCTGCTGACATGGCGCTGCACCGCGCCATCCAGTACCCGTTCGCGCGCAGCTTCCGGCAGATAGCGCAGCAGGACAGAGGCATTTGCAAGCGAAGCGAGTTTGGAGGACATTATCCTGTTCCCGATGAAATGTTTCAGTACTGGCGCGGATCCGCCGCGCATACGAGCCTACCCGGACAATCAGACGGCGCCGCTTGTAATTATGGTGCGAGCTCCTTGGTCTCGATTATGCGCTGCGCGGAGCGGGTGCAATAGAAAGCGGGCCCATGATCCGGCTGGTTGACGCAGGGCTCATCCGCGCTGAGCGGGGCAATCGCGAATCCGCCGGCGGGCTGAATTTCGACCCGGTAGCGATAGATTTCCGCTTCGGGCGGAACCCCGTGGATGAACGGGCTCATGCGCAGGCCGGTTTCGCCGCAGCGCGCTTCGATCACCGCTTGCCCGGCACCGGCCAGAACCTGGGTCAGAACCTCGCGCCGGTCCTCACAGGCGGCAGCGCTTTGCGCCGGGCTCAGCGTCAGACGGATATCGCCATCCCCGGTCAGGGTCAGCAGAAGAAGCGCGGAAGACAGCAAGGCGAACCTTCGGATATGACCGGTCGGAGGCCGGGAATGGGGCTGATTTTCGAGGTGCATTCTCTGTCATTTCCCTCGGTTCCCTCAAGCTGGCATAAGGTCGCGTTGGCCCGGCTCATCTGTGCATCCGCCGGTTCATTCTGATGATGCGCAGGCTTGCGCGGGCTGATATGGGATTCAGCATGCCGGCAGGTTCAACGCGGTTTGTCTGCCTGCGCCGGCGAGGATTTTGCATCTGCCCGGGCAGAAAGGCCCGATGGCAAGGGGAGAGGATAAGGCGGCTGCCATGAATGATACGGCTCTTGATCAGTTCACTGTTGAAACCGCAAAGGCGCGTCTGCCCGCCGATGAGCGCAGGGCAATTTTCGCCAATCCCGGTTTTGGCCGCTACCTGACCGATCACATGGTCACCATTTGCTATACCGCCGACAAAGGCTGGCACGATGCGAAGATCGGGGCGCGCCATGATCTCCAGCTCAGCCCCTCGACCATGGCGCTGCATTATGCCGGCGAGATCTTCGAGGGCATGAAGGCTTACCGCCATCCCGATGGCAGCGCCGCATTGTTCCGCCCCGAAGCCAATGCCCGCCGCTTCAACGCATCGGCCCGGCGTCTGGCCATGGCCGAAATCCCCGAGGATCTGTTCATCGCGGCGGTCAGCCAGTTGAGCGAACTCGATCGGGACTGGATCCCGTCCGAGGGCGAGGCCTCGCTTTACCTGCGCCCCTTCATGATCGGCACCGAAATCGCCATCGGCAACCATCCCTCAGACAGCTATCTGTTCAGCGTCATCGCCTCGCCGGTGGGATCCTATTTCAAGGGCGGCGTGTCCGGGGTTTCGGTCTGGGTATCAGAGACCTATACCCGCGCCGCCCCCGGCGGCACCGGCGATGCGAAATGCGGCGGAAACTACGCCGCCGCGCTGGCAGCGCAGGCCGAGGCCGCCAAGCAGGGCTGCGAACAGGTCGTCTTTCTCGATGCGGTCGAGCGCCGCTGGATCGAGGAGCTGGCCGGGATGAACGTCTTCTTTGTCTTCGATGACGGCACGCTGCAGACCCCGCCGCTGACCGGCACCATCCTGCCCGGCATCACCCGCGATTCGCTGATCAATCTGGCCCGCGATATGGGCATGAGCCTGCGCGAGGAACCCTATGCCATCGACCAGTGGCGCGCCGATCTGGCCTCGGGCCGTCTGGTTGAGGTCTTCGCCTGCGGCACCGCTGCCGTGGTCGCGCCGATCGGTCAGCTGAAAGGCGCGGATTTCGACGTGAGCATCGGCGATGGCGGCATGGGCCCGGTGACGGCGCGCCTGCGCAAGGCGCTGACCGATATCCAATTCGGCCGCGCCGCCGATCCGCATGGCTGGGTCAAGCGGCTGTTCTGATCTGGAACCGGCCGGGGCGGGGCGCGATTTTGTCCTGGTCGCATCAAGGCGGATGGATTGATGGGCGATGTAACCGGCGGTTGTTCCTGCGGCGAGATCCGGTTCTCTGTTCGCGGATCCCCTGATCGCGTCGGCATCTGCCATTGTCTGGATTGCCGCAAACATCACGGCGCGGTTTTCTACGCCGCCGCGGTCTTTTCTGAAACGGCCTTTACGCTGACCGGGAAACCCAAGGGTTACAAAGGCCGGTTTTTCTGCCCCGATTGCGGTTCCTCGGTCTTTTTCAGGACCGGCCCCGAGATCGAGGTCCATCTCGGGGCGCTCGATCAGCCAAATCGGTTCACGCCCAGCTATGAGCTTTGGGTCGCTCGCCGCGAGGCCTGGCTTCCCGCTTTCCCGATGATGACGCAATATCCCGGGAATCGCACGGATGGCGCTTAGGGCGCCACCATTCGCAGCCTTGCCCGCCGGGTCACGCCCCGTGCATCGGTGACCGAAATTTCCGAAATGCCCGGCAGGCCGGGGATGCGGGCCAGCGGCTCGGGGATGGCGATTGCGGCGGGGGTGCCGTTCAGAAGCCAGGTATAGGGGGGCGTGCCGCCGCGCAGGCGCAGGGGGATCTCGGCGCCGGGGCGCAGCTCCAGCTCGGCCCCGTCGGGGGGAAACAGGATGGTCAGCGGATCGGCCGGCCCCGACGTGATCGCGCCGGTGCGGCTGCCCGCCAGGCGCAATGTGCCGGGGGCACGGAAGCGGCGCAGGGGCTCGGGCAGATCGGGATTGGCCAGTATCAGGGTTTCGGGCGGGGGCGGCGGCAAAGGCTGGCGGCGCGGGCCGAGAAGATCGAACAGATCGAACAGGACCGGCGCTGCGATCTGCCCTCCGAACGCGCCGGGCACCGGGGTGCCATCGGCGCGGCCCATCCAGACCCCGGCGACGAAACGCCCGTCATAGCCGATGGACAGTGCATCGCGGTGGCCATAGCTGGTCCCGGTCTTATAGGCGATGCGCCCCGGGCTGCGGCCCTGCGGCGGTGGCACCTGCGACAGGACCGAGCCGATCTGCCAGGCCGCGGGCGCGCTGACCAGCCGGCGGGAGGGCGGCGCCGGGCCATCCTGCGCAATCTCGCGCAGGGTGACGGTCTGCCCGCCCGCAGCCAATGCGCCGTAACCTGCGACCAGATCATGCAGCGACACGCCCGCTCCGCCCAGAACCAGCGCCAGCCCCGGCGCGCCGCCCTGAGCCTTGATCTCCATCCCCGCCCGGCGCAGCGCCGCCATGATCCGGGCCGGGCCGAGCGCCTCGGCAACCCGCACCACCGGGATGTTCAGGGATTCCTGAAGTGCGCGGCGGATGGTGATGGTGCCGCGAAAATGGCCGTCGAAATTTTCCGGCTGCCAGCGACCGAAAACGGCCGGGCGGTCTTCGATCAGGGTTTCGGGATGGATCAGCCCGTCATCGAAGCCAAGCGCATAGACAAAGGGTTTCAGCGTCGAGCCGGGCGAACGCAGCGCCCGGGTCATATCGACGAACCCATCGCGGGGCGTGCTGCCATAATCTGCCGTGCCGATTTCGGCCAGCACCTCGCCGGTGCCGTGATCGGCGATGATCGCCGCGCCCGAGGCACGTTCGGGCAGATCCGCCACCGCGCGCGCGACCAGGGCCTCGGCGGCGCGTTGCAGCTCGGGGTCGAGCGTGGTTTCGATCCGCGTCTGGCCGGGATGGGCGCGGCGCAGCCGTTCTGACAGAAGCGGCGCATGGGCCGGAAAGGCACGGCGGGTTTCGGGCAGGGGCGCGGCGCGGGCGGTGGCGGCGGCTTCTGCGTCGATGATGCCAAGCGCCTCGGCCCGGTCGAGCACCCGGTTGCGGGCCGCCCGCGCGTTCGCGCGGTGGGAGGCGCTATCGGGGCGGGGGGATTCGGGTGATTGCGGCAGGGCGACCAGCAGCGCGGCTTCGGCCGGGGTCAGGCGCGTCGGCTCCTTTGCAAACCACATCAGTGACGCGGCGCGCACCCCTTCGGTATTGCCGCCATAAGGGGCAAGGCGCAGGTAAAGCGCCATGATCGCATCCTTGCCGATCCGCCGTTCCAGCGCCATGGCAAGGCGCGCCTGCCGGATCTTGCCGCCCCATTCGGCGGTCGGTCCGCGTTCCAGCAGCCGGGCGGTCTGCATCGACAGGGTCGAGGCGCCCGAAACGATCCGGCCATGGCGCAGCGCCTGCGCGCCGGCCCGCAGCACCGCGCGGGGATCGACGCCGTCATGCTGCCAGAAGCGCTGATCCTCCCAGGCGATCAGCATGGCCTGAAAGCGGGGATCGACCCCGGCTTCGGGTGGGGCGAGCCGCCAGAGCCCGCCCTCGACCTGAAAGGCGCGCAGAAGGCTGCCATCGCGGGCCAGAACCTCGGTGCCGACCGGCACGGCGAGGGCCGGCAGGGGCGTGGCCTCGATCCAGCGATCAAGGGCGGCGCGACCCCAATCCGCGCCAGCCCCGATCAGCCCGAGGACAAGAGCGGCAGCAACCAGCCGCCGCCCGGCGCGCTGGGACCGGTCAACCGGCACCGGTTCAGGGCGTGACGGTGACGGTGCCACTGTCGGTCCAGCCGCGCCGCTCGGGGCGATAGAAGTCGGAAACCGTTGCCGCCGGGTGATGGAAGCTTCCCGGGGTGACGGCGCGGACCCGATAGGCCAGCTGGAAGCTGTCGCCATCCGAGTTTTCCAGCGAGGCCGCAAAGCGGTTGGCGCGGAATTCGGTCATATCGGTATCGGCGCTGCCGCCATACCAGTCGAGCCCTTCGGTCTTGCCCGAGGAAATCAGGTTCGGATTGTCGATCTCGAATCCGGCGGGCAGGGGATCGGCCATGATCAACCGGCCGCTGTAATCGCCAAAGGGCGTGACGTTCAGCACCACCACCATGCGCTGCCCCTGCGGGACCGTGCCCGGATCGACGGGTGCGCCTTCGGGCGTGTAATAGCGACGCTCGATCCGGTAATGGGTGCCATCGGCCGTGATCGGCTCGACCGGGACCGCCGTTGCCGAAAGCGTCACATCGACCGCCCGGTCCGAGCGATTGCCAAGCGGCAATGCCAGCGGCGCGGCGGCATCGCCCAGGTCCAGAACCGGCGCGGCCAGCGGCGCATCGCCAAAGGTCAGGCCCTGGCCCGGATCATCGCCCGTGCTCAGCGCGTGACCGGCCAGCACCGTCCACATCGCTTCTTGCGAGGAAAGCCCGCCATTGCCGCCGCGCCGGGCAAGCTCGACGCTGATCTCGCCGGCGAGACGGTCGCGGTCGATGCGGCCGGTTCCGGCCTCGGCGGCAAGGGCGATCACGGCGGCGCGGTCGCGCAGCAAGGTGCCGAAATCGCGGCGCAGCCCCGAGGGATCGGCCCCTTCGGCCAGAAGCATATTGGCGCGCTCGAACATGCGATCGGCGCGCGGCTGATCGCCAAGGAAGGACAGCGCCGCCCCCAGCTGCGCCGCCGCGAGCGGGGTCTTGAAGCTGCCGGCGCCGGCATCGACGTAATAGCGCAGATCGCTGACCACGGCGCTGCCTTCGCGGGCCAGCACATAGGCGGCATAGGCCATGGCCGCGGTTTCGCCGTCCGAGGCATATTGCGGATCCGAGGCCGCGTTCAGCCGGTTCTGCAAATTGCTGAGCGCCCGGCGATAGCTGGTTTCGGGCAGGGCATGGCCCTGTGCCCGGGCCCGCGACAGGAAGTCGGTGGCATAGGCGTCCAGCCATGGCTCGCTGTTGCGGGCATTCCAGAGCCCGAACCCGCCCGACGGGGTCTGTCGGGTCAGGATCTTGGCAATGGCGCTGTCGATGCCCTCGTCGAAATTGCCGGGCAAGGCCGGCATGTCGGTGTCCATCAGCCCGGACACGTAAAGCTGCGGCATCGCCTTGGAGGTCAGCTGTTCGGTGCAGCCATAGGGAAAATCGCGCAGCAGGGTCAGCGCTGCGGGAATGTCCAAAAGCCCATAGGCCCCGGCCGAAAGCGTGACCCGGCCCGAGCCCGGGAAGAACGGGCCGAGCCCGGACAGATCGGGCGTGACATTATCGCCGGGCCGGATGCTCAGACGCATGGCCCGGGTCACCGGCATGTCCTGACGCAGGACCGGGATCTGCAGGTCCTTGGTGATGGTGCGCCCATCGGGCAGCACGGCAGAGATGCGCAGTCCAGACTGCCCTTCGGCACCGGGCGCATTCAAGGTGACATCAAGCGGCAACCGCTGGCCCTCGGCCAGGGTGACCTCCGGGCTCAGACCGCTGGCGGCGATGGCGACTTGGCCGGGCTGACCCTTGGCCAGAGGCGCAATCGACAGTGCGACCTTGCCGGCCGGTCCCGAAACATGGGTCAGGCTCAGCCTGAGCCGGGCCGTGTCCTCGGGGGACAGGAAGGCCGGGGCGGTCACGGTCATCACCACCTGATCGCGCACCTGATTGGTCTTGTGGGCCTGGCCGAGGGCGCCGGCGGTCCAGGCCACGGCCATCAGACGGACCTCGCCATTGAAATCGGGCAGGGGCACGGAAATCTGCGCCTTGCCGTTTTCATCCAGCGTCACCGGACCCGAGAACCAGGCCATCAGCTTTTCAGTCGGCGGCGGGGCCGTATCGGAAGCGCCCGGCGCATCCCCACCCGAGCGGATCGCCCCGTCAGCTGCGCCCGAAGACAGGATCAGCCGGCCATAAAGATCGCGCAGCCCGACGCCGAGCCGCCGCTGACCGAAATAGTGATCGGAGGCCGAGGGCGGCTGATAGCCGGTGATGTTCAGGATGCCCTGATCGACCGCCGCTATCGTGGCGTGGACGGTCTCGTCCGGGGCGGCGCCGGTGACCGCCAGCGTCAGCTCGGCATTGCCGCGCGGGTCGATCTGTTCGGGGGCCTCCAGCGCTACATCCAGCAGGCGGCTGCCGGGATCGACGCCCGCCGCCGCCAGACCCAGCGTGCGCACCGGGGTATGACCGGCATCTTCGCCAAGCGGGCGGATCGCATTGACCGCGACATAGACGCCCGCGCCCCATTCATCGGTGACCGGCAGGCGGATGGTGTTCATGCCCTCGCTGACCGATACCGAGGCCAGCGTGACCAGGTGGTTCGACATGACCGACACCAGTGCCGCGCCATCGGCCGGCGCTTCAAAGCTGACAATCGCGGTTTCGCCGGCCCGGTAAGCTGGCTTGTCCAGCGTCACCTTCAGTCGGTCGGGCGTATCCTTGGCTGAACTGGCGACGCCCCAGCCGGCATAAAAGCGGCTCGATGCCTCGGCTCCGTCGGCGGTCTTCACGATCAGCTCATATTCGCCCCAATCGACCGGGGCCGAAAGGCTGGCCGGTTCGCTTCCATCCAGCGCCAGCTCGCCCGAGGCGATCTGACGGCGGCTGATGATCGGTTCCCAGTTCCAGTCGCCGTCAATCGAATACCATTGGTATTCGGTATGGATCCGGTTCAGATGCCAGCTGATCTGGCCGGGCTGCGCGGTCAGATCCGGGCCAAGCGCGATCACCGAGAACTGCGCCTCGGTCCCTTCGGGGACGGTATTGTCGTCGAAATCCGGTTTGATGCCGGGCAGGGCGCGGGCCGGACGCACCAGAACCTCGCTGCGCCGCTCGACCGGGCGGCCGGCACCTTCCAGCACCGAAAGCCGCATCTCGGCCTGAACCGGGCGGGTGCTATTGGCCATTTCCGGCGGGATCCGGGTTTCGACCCGATAGCTGCCATCCGGCCCGGTCCTGCCGGAAATCATGCTGGCGGTGGTGGTGCGGGTGTCGTCTTCGCGCCCGAAGACATAGCCCTCCCAGCCGGGCAGGCTGCGCACCGGGCGCAAGGACAGCTCGCCCTCGACCGGCAGATCGGCGGCCGGCGCGCCATAAAGCCAGCGTGCGTCGATGGCGGTGGCGATATCGGCATCGGCGGCGAGTGGAGCGCTGCCGAGGTCGAGGTCGAAATCTATGCGCTCGGGCCGGAAATCCTCGACCAGCATCCGCATCGAGGCCAGAGCCGGGCTGTCTTCCTCGACCCGCAGATCAATCCGCCAGGCTCCGCGCGGGGCGGTAGCCGGGATCGGGAAATCCAGCACGAAGCCGCCATCGCCGGCAGGCGCGGGCATCAGCTTGGTATATTCGGCACCGTCGGGCCGGATGATGGTGGCGCTGAGCGGCAGCCCGTCAATCGCGCTCACCTTGCTGTCGCGGGCCAGGATGGTGGCATGGGCGGTCTCGCCGGCCCGGTAGGCACCGCGATCGAGCGCGGCGAAAAGGTCGATGGGCGGGGCTGGCGGATTGCCTTCGACCCCGCGATCCGACAGGTCGAATTCGGGATCCATCAGCGACAGGAAGCTCAGATCGACGACCTTGCCGTCATCGCCCGGGCGGGATGCGGTGATCAGCCCCGGCTCGGCGGAGCCGCGCCCGCGGGTCAGGCCGGCATCGAAATGGGCGATGCCTTGCGCATCGGTCCGGGCCGTGCCCAGAACCGCATTGCCGCGTGAGACCAGAGCGACCTCGATCCCTTCGCGCGGACGGGCATCTGACAGGCCCAGCACCGCAACGGTCAGTCCGTCGGTTCCCGAAAAGCTCGACAGGCCGAGATCGGAGACCATGAACCATTGCGAGGCGGTCGGGCTGATATCTTCGTCGGCGTCGGGGATGGCGGCGCGCAGCACATAGATACCCGGCTCCAGCGGGCCGGCCTCGCCGCGCAGATCGAGCCGCGAAGCGACTTCCGCATTGACCGGGTGGCTTCCGCCGCCAGCGGGCGGGGCGATGGTGGCCGCGCCTTGCCAGAGCTTTTCGCCGAGCGTGTCGGTGAAATAATTTTCCTGCCAGCCCTCAAGCGGGGTGCCGAACATCTGATCGCGCAGAGCGGCAATCAGGTTGCGGTCCGACATGCGATAAAGCGACAGCTCTGCCTCGGGGGTATTGACCGTATGGATGGTCAGCCCGAGATCGCCCGAGGCCGGCAGCACATAGGCCCGGCCCGGAAAACGCACGCTGGGGCTGCGATCGGCGATATAGGTGGTCAGCCGGGTATCGCGGTCCAGCACCTCGCCGCTGGCGGCGGGCAGCCCCTTGCGCAGGGTGATCGCCAGATCAGTGCCGCGCGCCATGCCGGTGATGCAAAGCTCGCTGCCGTTGGCCTCGACACCCATGGTCGGGTCGGGCAGATCGACATAGGGGCGCAGATCGGCATTGCCGTCGATCTTTTCCGAGAAGGAAACGCAGAAACGCGGCTCGACGCCATCGGCCAGCAGGTTGTTATCCTCGACGCGGAAGCTGAAGCGGGCCTCATATTCCTCGACATAGGAAGTAAATTCCTCGCTGGCAGGCAGGCCCGAGCGCATGGCGGCAAGGGCATCCTTGCCCCGGTCGAGCTTTGCAGCTGCTTGCGCCCAGGCTGTCAGCCCGCCGATATGACTGGAATCGCGCAGCCAGGCATTGGTCGCGGCGGCAAGCGCTGCCGTATACATTTCACGCGAATTGACTGCGGTGCTGTCGGCCGCATGAAAGAAGCGCAGCGACAGGGTCTCCCACTCCGCTGGATCGTCGGTTCTGGCCACGATGGCCGCCTGAAGGCGCAGCCCCTCCTCACGGTCACTTGACTGGATCCCGGGCATGATCTGCTTGATTTCGGCTATGCTCAACTCACTGCCGGGATAGGTCTGGCTGAGGGTTTCGGCCTGGCGGCGCGCCGCTTTCAGATCGGCCTCGCTCAGCCAGCTGCCGACATTGGCCAGCTTTTCAGCGGCCCGCGCTTCGATTTCGGGATCGGTCTTGTAGACCAGACCAGACAGCGCGCCTTCGAAGGGAATGGCCGGATCGGGATTGGCTTTCGGAAAACAGGCCCGGGACGAGGCATTATAGGTCAGAGCGCTGCATTCGCTGTTACTCAGGCAGGCCTCGACGCAGGCAGTTTCGCCGATTTCGAAGATCGGACCAAGATCGCCGCCGGGCATGTCGAATCCGTCTTGCAGAACAATGCGGGCAGGGGGCAGGGCCTCTTGCGCCGATAGGGGCATCATCAGTCCGGTCAGCACAAGACCGGCAGCGGCGATTGCTATTCTGCGCATCATTCAATCCCGAAACATGTATTACGCGATAATCATACCATAGGCGAATCTTTGCCAGATTGCACGGGATTGGGCAATGAGGCAGAAATTAATCTGCCCCTTGACGCGCCGGCCATGAAGGACAGACTGACCAGCTCAGACAATGGGAGAAATGCCGATGAGAACCCGTGCCGCCGTTGCCCTTGCCCCCGGTCAGCCGCTGGAGGTCATGGAGGTCGAACTTGATGCCCCGAAAGCCGGCGAAGTGCTGGTCGAGATCAAGGCGACCGGGATCTGCCATACCGATGAATTCACCCTTTCGGGCGCCGATCCCGAGGGGATTTTTCCGGCGATCCTCGGCCATGAAGGTGCCGGCGTGGTGATCGAGGTCGGCGAGGGTGTCACCAGCCTCAGGCCCGGCGATCACGTTATTCCGCTTTATACGCCCGAATGCCGGCAATGCGCCTCGTGCCTGTCGGGCAAGACCAACCTGTGCACCGCGATCCGCGCCACGCAGGGTCAGGGGCTGATGCCGGACGGGACCACGCGTTTCCATATGCTCGATGGCACACCGATTCATCACTATATGGGCTGCTCGACCTTCGCCAATCACACGGTCATGCCCGAGATTGCCCTGGCCAAGGTCCGCGAGGACGCGCCTTTCGACAAGATCTGCTATATCGGCTGCGGGGTTACCACCGGGATCGGCGCGGTGATCAATACCGCCAGGGTCGAGATCGGGGCGAAAGCCGTGGTCTTCGGGCTGGGCGGGATCGGGCTCAATGTCATTCAGGGCCTGCGCATGGCCGGGGCCGATATGATCATCGGCGTCGATCTGAACGATGACAAGCGCGCCATGGCCGAACATTTCGGCATGACCCATTTCATCAATCCCGCGCGCTGCGACAATGTCGTGCAGGAAATTGTCAATCTGACCAGGACCCCCTTTGATCAGATCGGCGGGGCCGATTACAGCTTCGATTGCACCGGCAATGTGAAGGTGATGCGCGATGCGCTGGAATGCACCCATCGCGGCTGGGGGGTCTCGGTGGTGATCGGGGTCGCGCCTGCGGGGGCCGAAATCAGCACGCGTCCTTTCCAACTTGTGACCGGAAGGATCTGGAAAGGCACGGCTTTTGGCGGGGCGCGCGGGCGCACCGATGTGCCGGGGATCGTCGATTGGTACATGGCCGGCAAGATCGAGATCGACCCGATGATCACCCACAAGCTGAGCCTGGACGACATCAACAAGGGGTTCGATCTGATGCATGCGGGCGAATCCATCCGCTCGGTGGTGGTGTACTGAGCGTGCGCGGGGCGCTGACCATCCGCCCGGCCGGCCTCGGCGATCACGATGCGGTCTGGCGGGTGCTGGAGCCGGTCTACCGCGCTGGCGAAACCTATTGCATCGACCGCGATATCGGGCGCGAGGCGGCGCTGGCGGATTGGTTCGCCGCGCCCTTCACCGTCTTTGTCGCCGAGAAAGACGGACAGGTGCTGGGCACCAGCCATGTCGGGCGCAACCGGCCCGGCCCGGCCGCGCATGTCGCCAATGCCAGTTTCGCGACTGCGCCTGAGGCGCGCGGGCAGGGCGTGGCCAGCGCGCTTGTCACCCATGCGCTGGATTGGGCCCGCGGCCAGGGCTTTCGCGCCATGCAGTTCAATTTTGTCGTCGCAACCAATGAAGGTGCCGTCCGGGCCTGGCAGCGCGCCGGTTTCGACATCGTCGGCCGCCTGCCGGGCGCGTTCCTGCATCCCGAAAAGGGCTATGTTGATGGGCTGGTGATGTATCGGAGTCTGGTGGAGGGGGCCTCTCCAGGCAACCAGGACAGCGATGCGGCCTTGGAGCTCGGCGATCTGGCGGTCGAGGTTGCGCTCGCGCGCGCATGATCGTCGACAACCTCGCTCGGGCTGCCCAGACGACGGAAAGTACAATCTCGGGTGGCGTCGTCAGGCGTTCATATTGATCGCACTGGCCAACTCGGCGACAGGCATTCCATACGCGCAGAAGGAAACTGCTCCGCCTCGCGAACTCCATCGACAGCCTGCCAGGATTGATCAGGATAATTGTCGATCCTTGGCATCAATTGCAGGTTTACGAATAAGCAGGCGACCCGAAGGCCGCCTGCTTCCCTGATCATAGCATGCTGCTCAGGCCAAAAAGACGTCTGCGAAGATGAAATCGTCCGTAGTCAGCGCACTGGCATCCAGCGGCGTGTCCGCATCGAAGCGCAGCACAAGCTCTGTCTCTCCGGTACGATCAGCGATCTCAATCCACCTGACCGACCCGTCGCTACGCAACTGGTTGGAAATGGTGATGTCCTCCATCCCAGAGGCGAAAGCCGAAAGGTCGAGAAGGTCTGTTCCCGGATCAAAGCCGCGAACCAGATGGACCACCCCGTCATCGGCCATGATCACAGTTTGAATGGGCCATTCCAGTTGGATGTCATCTGGTGTTGAAGATCCGCTGTCCTGAACGATAATCGGCCATGATTGCGCATCCCCCTCGAATCTCCAGCCAAATTCCCGGATCAGGTATTCCCGCGCCTCTTCGCCTGCATGATCATACATCAGCCCGGCAGCCCCGACAGGGACCCCGCGCCGAACGCCGCCCGTGCCAGCAGGGACGGGCCGGGGTCGCGCTGTTCGTGTCGATGATCTCGTCTTTTACCGGCTCGATCCTGGGGATCGCGGTGCTGGTGGTGATGGCTGGCTTGCTGTCGCGCACCGCCACCGCCTTTGGCGCCGCCGATTACGCGTCGATGATGATCCTTGGGTTGGTTGCGGCCTCGACCATCGGCACCGGGCGTTCGGCCAAGGGCTTTGCCATGGTAGTGCTTGGCATGATCCTCGGCTGCGTCGGCACCGACGTCAATTCCGGGCGCAGCGCTTTACCTTCGGCCAGACCGAGCTGATGGACGGCATCAATCTGGTGGCGCTTGCCATGGGCCTGTTTGGCGTGGCCGAGGTCATCGGTAATATCCGCAATGCTGAATGTCAGGTCGCACCGCCGCGGGTCAGTCTGCGCGAGATGATGCCGACCCGGGCCGAGCTGCGCCGGATCCCGATGCCGGCCCTGCGCGGCACTGCGCTTGACAGCTTTTTCGGGGCGCTGCCCGGGACCGGATCGACGCTGTCATCGTTTCTCAGCTATGCGCTGGACGGTGGGTCTCGCGCCATCCCGAGACCTTCGGCAATGGCGCGATCGAGGGGATCGCCGCGCCGGAATCGGCCAATAATGCCGCCTCGATCACGGCCTTCGTTCCGACCCTGGCCCTGGGCATTCCCGGCGATCCGATCATGGCGCTGATTCTGGGTGCGCTTGTCATTCATGGCATCCAGCCCGGCCCGATGATGCTGGAGGCCCGGCCCGAGATGTTCTGGGGCCTCGTGGTCAGCTTCGGGATCGGCAACCTGCTGCTCTTGATCCTGAACCTGCCGCTGATCGGGATCTGGGTGTCGATGCTGTGCATCCCTTTCCGCTATCTTTATCTGGCGATCCTGATCTTCGTCTGTCTGAGCGTTTATTCGGTGCGCGGCTCGACCTTCGATATCGCCGCCGTCGCGGTGATTGGTTTGGCCGGCTATCTGCTGGCGCTGGCGCAGTTCAGTCCGCTGATCGAGACCAACCTGCGCCGGGCCATGCTGATTTCGCGCGGGGATCCGATGGTGTTTCTGGAACGTCCGATTTCCTGCGTCTTTGTGATCGCAACGGCGGGCCTGATCGCGCTGTCGATCTGGCAGGCCGTCAGGCAGCGCCGGGCCGGGTAGGCTGCGCCCGTTTCCGGGGCGCAGCAGATATGCGAGATGCTTGACCGAATCGTGCGCCTCGGTTAGTCATATTGGAACGGTCCAAAATCTTGGATCAAGGGGGAGGATAGCTCATGAAATGGGGTTTGATTGGCGCCAGCGCCATCGCTGAAGGTCGGATGATCGACGCGTTTCGCGGCAATGGCGATGAGGTGATCTCGGTTCAAAGCGGCGGGCAGGCCCGGGCCGATGAATTCGCCGCCAAGAATGGCATCGATCACGCCACCACTGAAATCGATGCGCTGCTGGCGCAGCCCGGTCTCGATGCGGTTTATATTTCCTCGACCAATGAAAAGCACTTCGCTCAGGCGATGGCGGCAATTGCGGCGGGCAAGCATGTGCTGTGCGAAAAGCCACTGGCCATGTCGCTGGATGATGCGGTAAGCATGGTCCGTGCCGCCGATGCCGCCGGGCTGGTCTTTGCCACCAATCACCATTTGCGCAACGCCGCCAGCCACCGCGCTATCCGCGATCTGATCCGTCAGGGCGGGATCGGCGAGGTGCTGAGCGCGCGGGTCTTCCACGCGGTCAGCCTGCCCGAGGCCCTGCGCGGCTGGCGCATCGACAATGCCGGGGCCGGCGGCGGGGTCACTCTGGATATCGTCGTTCATGATGCCGATACCGTCCGCTTCCATCTGGGCGAAAGCCCGGCCGAGGTTGTCGCCATGTCGGTCGATGGCCGCATGGGGCAGGGGGTTGAGGACAGCGTGATGTCGGTCTGGCAGATGCCTTCGGGCGTGCAGGTCCAGACCCATGAAAGCTTCACCCATACCCATGCCTCCACCGGGATCGAGTTCCACGGCACCGAGGGCTCGATTGTGGCGCGCAATGTCATGACCCAGAACCCGAATGGCGAGGTGCTGCTGATGCGCCGCGACCAGACGCCGATGCCGGTCGCCTTTGTGCCCGAAGATCTTTATCTGCGCGGCGTCCGCAGCTTTGGTGAAGCCGCAACCGGCAGAGGCCGCGTGGCGGCCGACGGGCGCGACGGCGTGGCCTCTCTGGCGGTTGCGCTGGCGGTGCTGGACGCGTCGGGCAGCGGTCAGCGCACGGTGGTCAATTACGGAGGGCTCGATGTCTAAGCTGGTTTCGGCCACCGAAGCGGCGTCGCGCATTCCCGATGGGGCGGTGGTTTCGGTCTCCTCGTCTTCGGGGCTCGGATGCCCGGACAAGGTCCTGGCGGCGATTGGCGAATGGTTCGACCGCCACGGCCATCCCCGCAATCTCACCACACTGCATCCGATTGCCGCCGGGGATATGTATGGGATCAAAGGCGTCGATCACATCGCCAAGGACGGGCTGCTGCTGCGCATCATCGCCGGGTCTTACCCGTCGGGGCCGTCCTCGCTGCCGATGCCGGAAATCTGGCGCATGGTCGTCGAAAACCGGGTGGCCGCCTATAACGTGCCCTCGGGGATCATGTTCGATATGAACCGCGATGCCGGCGCGCGCCGGCCGGGGGTGCTGACCCAGGTCGGGCTGGACACCTTTGTCGATCCGATCCGCGAAGGCTGCGCGATGAACGATCGCGCCGCCAGCCAGCCGATCGTGCACCGCCGCGATTTCGACGGCGAAACTTGGCTGCATTTTCCCAATATCATCCCTCATGTCGCCATCATCCGCGCCACCACCGCCGATGAGCATGGCAATCTGACCTATGAACATGAGGGCGCCTATCTGGGCGGGCTCGAACAGGCGGTGACGGTCAAGAACCATGGCGGGTTGGTGATCGCGCAGGTTCAGCGCATGACCGCGCGCGGGTCCTTGCGCCCCCATGACGTGCATGTGCCCGGTCACCTCGTCGATCTGATCGTGGTCGACGAAGATCAGCGCCAGACCACGGAAACCCTCTACGATCCGGCGATCTCGGGTCAGATCATGCGGCCCTGGGACAGCTTCAGCCTTGCCGAATACGGGGTCGAAAAGATCATCGCCCGCCGCGCCGCGATGGAGCTGAAGCGCGGGCAGACCGCCAATCTCGGCTTCGGGATCAGCGCCATGGTGCCGCGCATCCTGCTGGAAGCGGGCGAGCCCGAGGCCGTGACCTGGGCAATCGAACAGGGCGCGGTCGGCGGCATGCCCCTGACCGGCTTCGCCTTCGGCTGCGCCTCGAATGCCGATGCCTTCATGCCTTCGCCCCAGCAGTTCACCTATTTCCAGGGTGGCGGCTTCGATGTCTCGTTCCTGTCCTTCCTGGAGATCGACCGGGACGGCAATGTCAATGTCTCGAAGCTGGGCAAGAAGCCTTATCTGACAGCGGGTTGCGGCGGCTTTGTCGATATCACCGCCAACGCGCCCGAGCTGGTCTTTTCGGGCTTTTTCGAGGCCGGCGCCGATCTGGACCTGTCTGAAGACGGGCTGCGGGTGTGCAGTCCCGGCAAATTCGCCAAGATGGTCGATCAGGTCGAACATGTGACCTTCGCCGGCCGGCGCGCGCTTGCCCGTGGGCAGAAGGTGCTTTATGTGACCGAGCGCTGCGTGATGCGGATGACCGAAACCGGGCTGATCGCGACCGAGATCATGCCGGGGATCGAGCCCGAGCGCGATATCGTGCAGGCATCGCAGGGTCGGGTACGCATTGCCGATGACGCCATCGACATGCCGAAAGCCCTGCTGAGCGAAGGCGCGATGGAGCTGGCGCTGTGACGGCCACGCTCGATCTGACCATGGCGGATGGCATTGCCACGCTGAGCCTGAACAATCCGGCGCGGCTCAATGCCTTCACGCCGGATATGCTGGCGCAGCTGGAAAGCCATTGCGCCGCGCTGGAATGCCGCCCCGAAATCCGCTGCGTGATCCTGCGCGGCGAGGGCGAGCGCGCCTTTTGCGCAGGGGCCGACATCAAGGCCTGGGCGCCGCTCTCGCCCTTTGACTTCGCCCGCCACTGGGTGCGCGAGGGCCATCGGATTTTTGACCGGCTGGCCCGGCTGTCGAAACCGGTGATCGGCGTCATCCACGCCCCTGCCTTTGGCGGCGGGCTGGAACTGGCGGCCTGCTGCGATATCCGGGTCATGGCCCCGGCGGCGACGCTGGCCCTGCCCGAAGCGCAGGTCGGCATCGTGCCGGGCTGGTCGGGCACGCAGCGTCTGGCCCGGCTGATCCCCGAGCCGATGCTGAAGGAAATGGCGATCTTCGGACGCCGGATCGGCGCAGAGCGGGCGCTTGGCTGCGGCTTTGTGGCCGAACTGTCCGATGATCCGCTGGCCGCTGCGCAGGAAATGGCCGCGAAGCTGCATGCCGCCTCGCCGCGCGCGGCGGAGGTCGCGAAACACATGATTCATGCCGGCGCGGGCGAAGATCGCGGCGCCATGATCGAGGCGCTTGGATCGGGCATGATCGGTGCCAGCGCCGACAAGGCCGAGGGCGTGAGCGCCTTCATCGAGAAACGCAAACCCGTCTTTCCGGGGGAATGACATGACCGAACTGACCGTTATCGCCGCCTCTGGCGCCCAGCTTCCCGAAGCCTTCACTGGCCGCCATCTGATTGCCGGCCAATGGCAAGGCAGCGCCGATGGCGCGAGTTTTGATCGGGTCTCGCCCTCGCATGGCGTGGTGGTCAGCCGCTCCGCCAAAGGCGGGGCCGTGGAAACCGAAGCGGCGATCGCCGCCGCCCGGGCCGCATTCGACGAAGGCAGCTGGCGGCAGATGGCCGGCAAGGACCGCGCGGTGCTTTTGAACCGCGTCGCCGATCTGATCGACCGCGAACGCGAACGCATCGCCGTGATCGAGGTGCTGGAATCGGGCAAGCCGATTGCGCAGGCGCGCGGCGAGATCGAGGGGGCGGCGGATCTTTGGCGCTATGCCGCAGCTCTGGCGCGGATGGTGCATGGCGAAAGCCATAACAATCTTGGCCCTGACATGCTGGGCGTGGTGCTGAAGGAACCGATCGGGGTTGCGGCCCTGATTGCCCCCTGGAACTTTCCCTTCCTGATCGTCAGCCAGAAGCTGCCCTTTGCGCTGGCGGCGGGCTGCACGGCGGTCGTGAAGCCGTCGGAAATGACGCCCTCGACCACGGTCATCCTAGGTGAGTTGCTGATCGAGGCCGGGGTGCCGGCCGGTGTGGTCAATATCGTTCTGGGTTACGGCGATCCGGTCGGGGCGATCATGTCCTCCGATCCGCGCGTCGATATGGTCAGCTTCACCGGCTCGACCGGGGTTGGCAAGCGGATTGTCGCGGCGGCCTCGGGCACGCTGAAGAAAGTGTCGCTGGAACTTGGCGGCAAGAACCCGCAGGTGATCTTCCCCGATGCCGATCTGGAAGCGGCGGCGGATGCGATTGTCTTCGGGGTCTATTTCAACATGGGCGAGTGCTGCAATTCGGGCAGCCGCATCATCGTCCATGAAGATATCGCCGAGGAGCTGCTGGCCAGGGTCACGGCGCTGTCGGCCAGGGTGCCGTTCGGCGATCCGCTCGATCCGTGCACCAGGGTCGGCGCGATCATCTCGGACGAGCATCAGGCCAAGATCGACGGCTATGTGCGGGATGCCGAAAAGGCCGGGGCGGAGGTGCTGATCGGCGGCGCGGCTCTGGATGTGCCGGGACTGGGGGGGCGCTTTTATGGCCCGACCGTGGTTGCCGGGGTGACGCCCGAGATGGCGATTGCCCGCGAGGAGGTCTTCGGCCCGGTTCTGTCGGTTCTGACCTTCCGCGAAGAAGACGAGGCCATTCGTCTGGCCAATGGTGCCGCCTATGGGCTTTCCGCCGGGGTTTGGAGCAAGGATGTGCATACTTGCCTGAATTTTGCGCGAAAGGTGCAGGCCGGGACAGTCTGGACCAATACCTGGATGGACGGCTTTGCCGAAAGTCCCTTCGGCGGGGTCAAGGAAAGCGGGCAGGGGCGCGAATTGGGGCGTTATGGGTTGGAAGAATATCTGGAAGTTAAGACAATTCAGTTGCGTGTCGCGCGCGGAAGGGCATTCTGGGTTGATTAATGCCGATTGATGAATTGTCGGCACAAGAAAACGCAAAAGGGAGGAAACTATGCGTTCGAAACTGAAACTGGCGACCACGGCAGCGATGGCGCTTGGCCTGATGGCAAGCGTGGCAGCAGCCGAAGACGTCGAGGTCCTGCACTGGTGGACCGCCGGCGGTGAGGCCGCTGCGCTGAACGTGCTGAAGGAAAACCTCGCCGGCCAGGGTATCGGTTGGCAGGACATGCCGGTGGCGGGCGGCGGCGGTGAAGCCGCGATGACCGCGCTGCGCGCCCGTGTGGTGTCCGGCAATGCGCCGACCGCCGTGCAGATGCTGGGCTTTGACATCCTGGACTGGGCGAATGAAGGCGACGTGCTGGCCGATCTGAGCCCGGCCGCGGAAGCGGGCAATTGGGATGCGGTCATTCCGGCGGCGATCCAGAAATTCTCCAAGCCCGATGGCAAATGGATTGCGGCCCCGGTCAATGTCCATTCGACCAACTGGGTCTGGGCCAACAAGGCGGTTCTCGATGAGCTCGGCATTGCCCAGCCGACCAATTGGGACGAATTCACTGCCGCGCTTCAGAAGGTGAAGGATTCGGGCAAGGTCGCGCTGGCTCATGGCGGTCAGCCCTGGCAGGAAGCCACCATTTTCGACAGCGCCGTGCTGATCGCGGGCGGGCCGGAATTCTACCAGAAGTCGATGATCGATCTGGACCCCGAAGCGCTGAACTCGCCCGAAATGGTTGAAGCCTTCGACAAGATGACCGAGCTGCGCGGTTTCGTGGACGACAACTTCTCGGGCCGCGACTGGAACCTGGCCTCGGCCATGGTCATCAATGGCGATGCGGCCTTCCAGATCATGGGGGACTGGGCCAAGGGCGAATTCCTGCGCGCCGGCAAGGTGCCGGGTGAAGATTTCCTGTGCTTCCGCGTTCCGGGCACCGAGGGCGTCGTGACCTTCAATTCCGACGAATTCGTCATGTTCAAGCAGACTTCCGACGAAGCCAAGGCCGCCCAGATTGCCATGGCGGAAGCGGTGGAATCGCCGGAATTCCAGTCGGCTTTCAACATCGTCAAGGGCTCGGTCCCGGCGCGTACCGACGTCTCGCCCGAAGGGTTTGACGATTGCGGCAAGCAGGGCATGGAAGATCTGAAGGCAGCTTCCGAGGCCGGCACTCTGCTGGGCTCGATGGGCCATGGCCATGCCAACCCGGCCGCCGTGAAGAATGCGATGTATGACGTGATCACCGCGCAGTTCAACGGCGAATACGACAGCGCGACCGCAGCGGAGGAGCTGCTGAACGCTGTCGAATCGGCCCAGTAAGCGGCCATTTGTGATCTGGCGGCAGCCCTTTCGGGGGCTGCCGCCGCAAGAAGGCGCGGCAATGGGCCCGCCAGGAGGAGTTTTGAGGGAGGGGACATATGGCCCGGTCTGACCGTGCACCAGCGGCGGAGTCGCGCGATTTTCGCACGATGATGCAGGACTGGCTGCCGAAACTGGTTCTTTCGCCGTCCATCGCGGCGATGATGGTCTTCGTTTACGGGTTCATCATCTACACCGTCTATCTGTCCTTCACCAACAGCAGGATGCTGCCCAGCTATGACTGGGTCGGTCTGGACAATTACGTGCGCCTGTTCGGCCTTCCGGCCTGGAGCACCGCGCTCAGCAATCTGGCGATCTTTGCCAGCCTCTATATCGTCATCTGCATCGCCATCGGGCTGATGCTGGCGATCTTTCTCGACCAGAAGATCCGGGGCGAGGGCATGTTGCGCCCGATCTATCTTTATCCGATGGCGCTCAGCTTCATCGTGACCGGGACGGCGTGGAAATGGCTGCTCGATCCCGGGATCGGACTGGAACACACCATGCATCTGTGGGGCTGGGAAAGCTTCAAATTCGGCTGGATCAAGGACCGCAACTACGCGATCTATACGCTGGTCATCGCCGCGGTCTGGCAATCTTCGGGCTTCGTGATGGCGATGTTCCTGGCCGGTCTGCGCGGCATCGACAACGAGATGATGAAGGCCGCCCAGATCGACGGGGCCTCGAACTGGCAGCTTTACAGACGCATCGTCATTCCGCTGCTGCGTCCGGCCTTCTTGTCGGCCTTCGTCATCCTCGCCCATCTGGCCATCAAGTCCTATGACCTGGTCATCGCCCTGACCGGCGGCGGCCCGGGCAATGCCACCCAGCTGCCGGCAACCTTCATGTATTCCTATACCTTCACCCGCAACCAGATGGGCATCGGCGCGTCTTCTGCCGTGATCATGCTGATGGGCATTGCCGCCATCATGGTGCCCTACGTCTATGCCGAGCTGAAGGAGAAGAAGTGATGTCGCACGGAGCACAGGACCAGGCCGTCCGTACCGGCCGCATCGCCCGGACCTTCATCTATGTGGTGCTGATCTATTTCGCGCTGTTCTATCTGTTGCCGCTGTTCATCATGGCGATCAACTCGATCAAACCCCTGGCCGAGATCACCGGCGGCAACATGATGTCCCTGCCGCAGGCGCCGACGCTTGAGCCGTGGAAATCCGCCTGGTCCACCGCCCAGATCGGGGTCGAGGCCACGGGGCTGAAGCCTTACTTCATGAACTCGATCCTGATGGTCGTGCCAGCCGTCGCCATCTCGACCGTTCTGGGTGCGATGAACGGCTATATCCTGACCAAATGGCAGTTCCGGGGCTCGAATATCCTTTTTGGATTGATGCTGTTTTCCTGCTTCATTCCCTTCCAGATCGTGCTGATTCCGATGGCACGGGTGCTGGGCTCGATCGGGCTGGCCGGGACCACTTCGGGGCTGATCCTTGTCCATGTGGTTTACGGGATCGGTTTTTCGACCCTCTATTTCCGCAACTACTATGCGGCCTTCCCGACCGAGCTGGTGCGGGCGGCGATGATGGACGGGGCCGGGTTCTTCCGGATCTTCTTTCGGATCATGCTGCCGGTTTCCGGGCCGATCGCGGTGGTCTGCATCATCTGGCAGTTCACCAATATCTGGAACGACTTCCTGTTCGGCGCCTCATTCGCCGATCTCGATTCCATGCCGATGACCGTGGCGCTGAACAACCTCGTGAACAGCTCGACAGGCGTCAAGGAATACAACGTCCACTTCGCCGGCGCGATCCTTGCGGCTCTGCCGACACTGCTCGTCTATATCGTCGCTGGCCGCTACTTCGTGCGCGGTCTGATGGCCGGCTCTGTGAAAGGATAACCCGATGCCGTTTTTGGATATTGATAATGTCACCAAATCCTATGGCGCTGTCGAAGTGCTGCACCGGGTAGATATCGGCGTCGAGGAGGGCGAGTTTCTGGTCCTTGTCGGCCCGTCCGGCTGCGGCAAGTCCACGCTTCTGAACATGATCGCCGGGCTGGAAAACATCACGGGCGGAACCATCTCGATCAAGGACCGGGTGGTCAATGATGTGCACCCTTCCAAGCGCAATATCGCCATGGTCTTCCAGAGCTATGCGCTTTACCCGAACATGACGGTCGGCCAGAACATCACCTTCGGGATGGAGATGCACAAGATCCCCAAGCCCGAACGTGAACGCAAGCTGGCCGAGGTCGCCAAGCTTTTGCAGATCGACCACCTGCTGGACCGCAAGCCCGGCCAGCTGTCGGGCGGTCAGCGTCAGCGTGTCGCCATGGGCCGGGCGCTTGTGCGCGATCCCGATGTCTTCCTGTTCGACGAGCCTTTGTCGAATCTCGATGCGAAGCTGCGCGTCGATATGCGCACCGAGATCAAGAAGCTGCATCAGCGGCTGAAAAGCACCATCGTCTATGTCACCCATGACCAGATCGAGGCCCTGACGCTTTCGACCCGGATCGCGGTGATGAACAAGGGCTATGTCCAGCAGCTCGGCACGCCGAAGGAAATCTATGACACGCCGTCGAACATGTTCGTCGCCGGCTTCATGGGCAGCCCGTCGATGAACCTTCTGCCGGCCACGCTGCGCGAAGAGGCCGGTGGGCTGTCGGCGGAATTGACCGGCGCGGATGGGCAGCCCATGCGGCTGATGCTCAGCCAGAACGGGGCGAAGCTGCGCGCCTATATCGACAAGCCGGTCGTTCTGGGCATCCGCCCCGAGGCGATCACCGATGCCGAAGGCGTGGACCGCAATGCCCGCAACACCCAGCTGATGGGCAATATGGTCAGCGTAACCGAGCCGGCAGGTTCGGATACATTCGTCGAGACCATCCTGTCGGGCAAGGCTTGCATCGCCCGGATGCGCGCCGATGTCGATGTCAATGTCGGCCAGCAATTCGACTTCGTGGTCAATATGGACAAGGCCGTGGTCTTCGACCCTGACAGCGAAGATCGGATTGTGGACTGATGGAGGCCGATCTCGTCATCATCGGCTCGGGAATGGGGGGCGCGACGCTGGCCGCCGCGCTCGCCCCGTCCGGCCGGCGGATCGTGATCGTCGAGGCCGGCGAGCATCTGCCCGACACGGCCGAAGCCCGCGATCCCGCCGCCATCTTCGGGCGCGGGCATTTCCGCCCCGGCGAGCGCTGGCTGGACGGGCAGGGGCGGGAATTCAATCCTGGCAATTACTACTATGTCGGCGGCAATTCGAAATTCTACGGCGCGGTCCTGCTGCGCTACCGCGAATGCGATTTCAGCCCGATCCGCCATATGGGCGGCACCACGCCGGGCTGGCCGATCGGCTATGCCGATCTGGAGCCCTGGTATCAGGCGGCAGAAATGCTTTACCGGGTGCGCGGTGCGACCGGCGAAGACCCGAGTGAGCCGCCCCGTTCCGGTGCCTATCCTTTCCCGCCGGTCCCCGATGAGCCTGAGATCGCCGATCTGCGGACGCGCTTGCGGCGGATCGGGCTGAACCCGTCAAGCCTGCCGCTCGGGCTGGATCTCGATCGCTGGTTGGAACGTGCCAAAACGCCATGGGACGCCTTCCCGGACACGACCGGGGCCAAGATGGATGCCGAAAGCGTCGGGATTGCCGAGGCGTTGCGCCATCCCAATGTCACGCTGATGACCGGCGTCCGGGCCGAGCGTCTGAATTGCGGACCGGACGGGCGGATCGCGGCGCTGCATGTCGCGGGCAAGGGCGGTGCGCGCCGGATCGAGGCGCCACTGTTTGCGCTGGCGGCGGGGGCGGTGAATTCGGCGGCGCTGCTATTGGGATCTGCGGATGAGGCGCGGCCCAATGGGCTGGCCAATCGTTCGGACCAGCTCGGGCGCAATTTCATGAACCATAATTGCTCGGCGGTGCTGGCGCTTCATCCCTTCCGGCGCAATCGCAGCATCTATCAGAAGACCCTGATGGTGAACGATTTCTATGAAAGCGGCGGTCCGGGCGGGGCACCGCTTGGCAATATCCAGCTGCTCGGCCGGGTCTCGGGGCCGATCCTCGCGGCCAGTTCCGGCCTGCCGGGCTTTGCCGCGAAGCTGATCGCGGATCGCGCCGTTGATTTCTATGCCATGTCCGAAGACCTGCCCGATCCCGAAAGCCGGGTCAGCCTGAAGGGCGGGCGGATCATGCTCGACTGGAAGCGCTCGAACTGGGATGCGCATGAGGCGCTGGTGGCGAAGCTGAAGGCTGAGCTGCGCCGGGCCGGTTTTCCCATCGTGCTGTCAAAGCCCTTTGACCGGCGCACGCCGTCGCATCAATGCGGCACCGCCCGGATGGGGCACGATCCGGCGGCGAGCGTCGTCGATATTCATGGCCGCGCCCATGATCACCCGAACCTCTTCATCACTGACGCCAGCACGCTGCCGACCTCGGCGGCGGTGAACCCGGCCCTGACCATCGCCGCGCTGTCTTTGCGCGCGGCCGATCATATCCGAGGAAAGGACTGGGCATGAGCGGCACGGCTTTGATCACCGGCGGCCAGCAGGGTATCGGGCTGGGCATTGCGCTGGCGCTGAAGGAGGCCGGCTATCGGCTGGTGATCGTGGCGGAGCAGACGTTTGAGGCAGCCGCCGCCGGCATGGCCCGGCTGGGGCCCGAGACGCGCTATTACCAGCACGATCTGGCCCGGATCGAGGCGGTGCCGGCGCTGCTTGATGCGGTTGAGGCCGATCTTGGTCCGATCACTACGCTGATCGCCAATGCCGGGGTGCCGGCGCGGATGCGCAGCGACATGCTGGATCTGGCACCCGAGAATTTCGACTGGACCATGGACATCAACTTGCGCGGCAACTTCTTTCTGGCTCAGGCCATTGCGCGCCGCATGCTGGCGCGTGACAGCGAAGCCTATCGCAGCATGGTCTTCGTGACCTCGGTCAGCGCCCAGATGGTCTCGCCCGAGCGGGCCGAATATTGCATCTCGAAGGCGGCGGCCTCGATGATGGTCAAGCTGTTTGCCGCCCGGCTGGCCGGCGACGGTATCGGCGTCTTCGAGATCCGGCCCGGCATCATTGCCACGCCAATGACGGCGGGCGTTGCCGGCAAATACGACGCGCAGATCGAAGCCGGGCTCGTACCGGCAGGCCGCTGGGGCGAGGGCGCGGATATCGGGCGCGCCGTCCTGCCGCTGGTCAGCGGCGCCATGGCATTTTCAACCGGAAGCGCGATTGCGGTGGATGGCGGTCTCTCCATCCCCAGACTCTAGGAGGGCCTGATGGCCGAAGGTTACGATTTCATCATCATCGGCGGCGGCAGCGCCGGCTGCGTACTGGCCAACCGGCTGAGCGAGAAGCCAGAGGTGCGCGTCCTGCTGGTCGAGGCCGGCGGGCGCCCGCGCCATCCTTTCTATGCGATGCCGGCCGGCTTTGCCAAAATGACCAGGGGCATCGGCAGCTGGGGGTGGGAAACCGTGCCGCAGCGCCATATGCTCAACCGGGTTATCCGCTTTACGCAGGCGCGGGTGCTGGGCGGCGGGTCTTCCATCAACGCCCAGATCTATACCCGCGGCAATGCGCTCGATTACGACGAATGGCGGCAGATGGGCTGCGAGGGCTGGGGCTATGACGATATCCTGCCCTATTTCCGCAAATCCGAGGATAACGACAGTTACGACAACCGCTGGCACGGGCAGGGCGGGCTGATGGGCGTGTCGAAACCCGCCGCGCCCCTGCCGATCTGCGAAGCCTATTTCAGGGCCGGGCGCGAGCTGGGCATTCCGACCAATGAGGATATGGCCGGCGAAAGTCAGGACGGGCTGGGCTATTACCAGCTGACCCAGAAACATGCGCGTCGGTCCTCGACCTCGGTGGCGTTCCTGGACCCGGCGCGGGGGCGGCCGAACCTGACCGTCATGTCGGGCGTTCAGGTATTGGGGATCGCAGTGGAACATGGCCGGGCCAGAGGAATCCGCATCGCCGATGGCAGCGGCGAGAGGCGGATTGACGCGGCGGTCGAGGTGATCGTGTCGTCCGGGGCCATCGGCTCGCCGCGTCTTCTGATGCTGTCGGGGATCGGCCCGGCCGATCACCTGCGCGGTCTCGGGCTCGATGTGGTCTTCGATCAGCCCGGGGTCGGCTCGGATCTTCAGGACCATCTCGATCTTTTCACGATTTCCGAATGCTCCGGCCCGCATACCTATGACCGCTATGCCAAGCCGCATTATTCGGTGCTGGCCGGGCTGCAATATATCTTCACCCGCAAGGGGCCGGTGGCCTCCTCGCTCTTTGAAACCGGCGGCTTCTGGTATGCTGAAGAAGGCGCCCGCTCGCCCGATATCCAGTTCCATCTCGGCCTCGGTTCGGGGATCGAAGCCGGGGTTGCGTCGATGCCCAATGGCGGGGTCACGCTGAACTCGGCTTACCTACGCCCGCGCTCGCGCGGGACGGTGCGGCTGGCATCAGGCGATCCCTTGGCCGCGCCGCTGATAGATCCCAATTACTGGGCCGCCCCCCATGATCGCGAAATGTCGATCAGGGGGCTGAAAATGGCGCAGGAGATCATGCGCCAGGACGCGCTGAAACCCTTCATCCTGCGCGAGGTACTGCCCGGGCCGGAGGTGCGCAGCGATCAGGATTATTTCGAACATGCCTGCGCCAATGCCAAGACCGATCACCATCCGGCCGGTACCTGCCGGATGGGCGCGGACAGCGCCGCCGTGGTCGATATGCGCCTGCGCCTCAACGGCATTGACGGGCTGCGCGTCGTCGATGCCTCGATCATGCCGCGGCTGGTGTCCTCGAATACCAATGCGCCGGTCATCATGATCGCGGAAAAGGCCGCCGACATGATCCGCCACGACCATGGAGCCTGAGATGATCCGCCATATCGTTCTGATCCGCTATCGCGATGACATGCCCGATGCGTGCATCGACGAGATCTTCGCAGACCTTCACGCCATCCAATCGGTGCTGCCCGGCATCATCTCGATCACCTCGGGGCGCAGCGAAAGCCCTGAACAGATCGAGCGCGGTTATCTGCATGGCTTTGTCGTCGATTTCACCGATTGGGCGGCGCTTGCCGCCTATCAGGCCCATCCTGATCACCGCCGGGTCGGGGATGCGATGACCGCCAATGCGGTCGGCGGGCTCGATGGCATCCTCGTCTTTGATCTTCCTGTGGAGTCGTGATCCATGCTGACCCTGCCGACCTATGCCGGAACGCTTGAGCCCTTCGCCATCACCCGTGCGCCGCTGGTGCCGCGCGCCCCGCGCCGCGGCTTCAACCGCGTGGCCTTCGCCGCCGCCCATGTCATCAGCGATCCGCTGGCCGAGCGCGATCCCTGGAGCGCGCGCCCGGCCGTTGATTGGGATGCGACGCTGAACTTCCGCCGCGGCCTCTGGGATCAGGGGCTGGGGCTGGCCGAGGCCATGGATACCGCGCAGCGCGGCATGGGCGTTGATTGGCCGACCGCGCGCGAGCTGATCAAACGCACCATGGCCGAGGCCAGGGTGCATCCCCTGAAACCCCGGGTTGCCTGTGGGGCCGGCACCGATCACCGGACGCTGGCTGAGCTGACCGATATCGAAGCGATCATTGCCGCCTATGAGCATCAGATGGAGGCGATCGAGGCGGATGGCGGCCAGCTGATCCTGATGGCCACCCGGGCGCTGCCGGCGATTGGTGCCTGGCCGGCCGATTACCGGCGTGTCTATGACCGGCTGATCACCCAGGCCAGGGATCCGGTGATCCTGCACTGGCTCGGCGATATGTTCGACCCGGCGCTGAGCGGCTATTGGGGGCATCGCGATATCGCGGCGGCATCGGACGAGGTGCTGGCGCTGATCGAGGCCCATCCGGGTAAGGTGGACGGGATCAAGATCTCGCTTCTGGATCAGGCGCATGAGGAGGCTTTCCGTGCCCGCCTGCCCGAAGGGGTGAAGCTTTATACCGGCGATGATTTCAACTACGCGCCGCTGATTGCCGGCGATGGTCAGCATTATTCCCATGCTCTGCTTGGTGCCTTCACCGCGATTGCCCCGGCGGCGGCGCAGGCGCTGGAGGCGCTGGCGGCGGGGGACCGCGCCACCTATGACGCGCTGATGGCACCGACCGTGCCCTTCTCGCGCGAATTGTTCCGGGCGCCGACCCAGTTCTACAAGGCCGGGATTGCCTGCCTGTCCTGGCTGAACGGGATGCAGGCGCATTTCGTCATGCCGGCGGGGTTCCAGTCCTCGCGCTCGATCACCCATTATGCCGCGCTTTTCCGGCTGGCCGCTGTGGCAGGCTTGCTGTCCGATCCCGATCTTGCCACCATGCGGATGAAAAAGTTGCTGGCGGTTTACGGTATCGAGTGATGAAAAAGCGGCCCACCATTCTCGACGTTGCAGAAGCGGCGGGCGTATCGAAATCGACGGTCTCTCTGGTCCTGCAAGGCAGCGAGCTGGTGCGCGGCGAAACCGCCGAAACCGTGCGCGCCGCCATGGCGCGGGTGGGCTATGTCTATAACCGGGCGGCAGCGAACCTGCGTTCGGCCTCGACCGGGCTGATCGGGCTGGTCATCAACGATCTGCGCAACCCGTTCTTCACCGAATTCGCCACCTCCATGCAGATGGCGCTGGCGGATGCCGGCTATGCCACGGTGATAGGCAATTGTGATGAGGATCCGCGCCGGCAGGCACAGCTGGTGCAATCCATGATCGAACATGGCGTGTCCGGGCTGGTGATCTCGCCGACCTTCGGCGATCCCGGGCCGGTGCTGGCCCAGATCGAGGCGGCGCGGATCCCGACCATGCAGGTGCTGCGCCGGCTCGATGGCAGTGAGGGGCTGATCCCGTTTTCCTCCTTCGATTACGCGGCGGGCGGGGCCGAGGCGACGCGCCATCTGCTGGATCAGGGCTGCCGGCGCATCGCCTTTGTCGGCGGCCGGGCCGAGCGGGCGATCACCGCCGAACGTATCTCGGGCTATCTGGCCGAGATGGCGCGGGCCGGGCTGGAGCCGCTGATCCTGCATGGCCCGATCACCCGTCATGAGGGCAATGAAATCGCCGCCGCGCTGCCAGCGGAAGCTGACGCAGTGCTCTGTTTCAACGATCTGGTGGCGCTCGGGCTGATGAACGGTCTGGCGCGCGCCGGACGCCGGGTCGGGCAGGGTATCCGGCTGATCGGCTTTGACGATATCGAGGAATGCCGCGAGGTCTGGCCGGCGCTCAGCTCGGTCAGTTGCGATATCGCGAAATTCGGCAATGATACGGCGCGCCGGCTGCTGGTCTGGATGGACAAGGGCCGCGCGCCCGAGCCGGAAAGCCGGGCTCCGGTGGCACTGGTGGCGCGCGGTTCCAGTTTGGGAGAGAGGGATGACTGACGAGGATCTGCTGAGGGCGCTGTTCGCCCGTGCGGTCGAGGTGGCCGATCCGATGCGCTTCATCGCCGCCAACCTGCCGCTGCGCCCCAAAGGCCGGGTGCTGGTGATCGGTGCCGGCAAGGCCTCGGCGCGGATGGCGGAAGCCGTTGAAGCGGCCTGGGGGCCCTGCGAGGGGCTGGTGATTACCCGCTACGGCTATGGCCGCCCGACGAGAGGGATCGAGATTGCCCTGGCGGCCCATCCGGTTCCCGATCAGGCCGGGGTCGATGCGACCGGGCGGATGCTGGGCCTGCTGTCCGGGCTCGGTCCTGACGATCTGGTGCTGGCGCTGATTTCGGGCGGGGCCTCGGCGCTGATGTGCGCACCTGCGGGCGAGATGAGCCTGGCCGAGAAGCAGGCGGTCAATGCCGCGCTTCTGGCTTCGGGCGCGCCGATCGGGCAGATGAATACGCTGCGCAAGCATCTGAGCCGGGTCAAGGGCGGTCAGCTGGCCGCCGCCGCCGCTCCGGCCCGCATGCTGGCGCTGATGATTTCCGATGTGCCGGGCGACGATCCGGCGATGATCGGCTCGGGGCCGACAGTCGGGGATCTTTCGACAGTGGCGGATGCGTTGGCGATCGTGAACCGCTGGGGGATCGATCTGCCCGAAACGGCCCGCGCCGCTCTGGTGCGCGCAACCGGGGTGATCGCGCCGACTGATGCGCGGCTGGCGCGGGTCGAGAACCGGGTGGTGGCCGCGCCGGCGCAATCGCTGGCGGCTGCGGCGGAGCAGGCGGATCGGCTGGGATATGCGAGCCTGATCCTCGGCGACGATCTGGACGGCGAGGCGTGCGAGGTCGCGGCGGATCATGCCGCGCTGGCGCTGAAGATGCAGGCCGAGCTTGGGCCCGGCGATGCGCCGCTGCTGATCCTTTCGGGGGGCGAGCTGACCGTGACCCGGCGCGGGGACGGGGTTGGCGGGCCGAATGCCGAATATGCGCTGGCGCTGGCACTGGCGCTGAACGGCGCGCTGGGTATCCACGCCATTGCCTGCGATACCGACGGGGTGGATGGCGCCGCCGAGGTGGCGGGCGCGGTGATTGAGCCGGATACACTGGTCCGCGCGGCCTTGGCCGGCGTTGCCCCGGTGACGGCGCTGGCGGGCAACGATGCGCATAGCTTCTTTGCGGCGCTCGGTGATCAGGTGGTGACGGGCCCGACCCTGACCAATGTGAACGATTTCCGTGCCATCCTCATTCGCCCGGTATCGTCTTTGAAAGCGTAGCGATATAATGGCTATTGGACTTGTCTCGGAAAAGTGCCGGTTTCTTGAGAGCATGAGAGCGATCAAGGAGACGGACAATGACGAACAAACCGACAGCAGAATTCAAGCGTGAGGCGGTGCGGATCGCCCTGACG
>JBKEBH010000322.1:0-4083 GCA_047973065.1 Paracoccus sp. (in: a-proteobacteria)
TCAGGGCGATCTTGGCTGCCTTGGCTGCAGTCCTCGGTTGGCTGATCGCGCACCTGACCTTGTCGAAAACCCGAAATCAAGGTGCTCAGCCGGCCTGAAGGCGTTGTTCAAAGCCGACTCCTTACCCGACAGGCCGGGCAGGCGGACCCGGCGCCTTCGCGAAATATGCGAGACGCGGGCAGGGCCTTTTGCGATCATAACCGTCAAGACGAGACGCGGCCATCCGGCATAGCTTCCCGATGGCCGCGTTCAATCATCCGATGCGCGAAGGTCCCCGGGTCAGATCAGCCCGGCATGACGCATGGCATCATCAATCGCGACCTTGGTCGATTGCGACAGGCTGACCAGAGGCAGGCGCACCCGCTCATTACCGATGCCGAGCTTCGAGAGCGCGTATTTCGCCCCGACCAGACCCGGCTCAAGGAAGATCGCGACATGCAGCGGCATCAGCTTGTCCTGAAGCCGCAGCGCCAGCGCGTAATCGCCGGCCAGCGTCGCCGCCTGGAGTTCGGCGCAGAGCCGCGGCGCCACATTCGCGGTCACGCTGATGCAGCCGACACCGCCATGGGCGTTGAAGCCAAGCGCGGTCGCGTCCTCGCCGGAAAGCTGGACGAAATCCGGCCCGCAGGTCATGCGCTGCTGGCTGACCCGCTCCAGCTTGCCGGTCGCGTCCTTGACGCCCACGATGCGCGGCAGTCTGGCCAGCTCGCCCATGGTTTCGGGTGTCATATCGACGACCGAGCGGCCGGGGATGTTGTAGATGATGATCGGCAGGGTCGAGGCTTCGTGGATCGCAGTGAAATGCGCGACCAGCCCGGCCTGGGTCGGCTTGTTGTAATAGGGCGTCACCATCAGCAGCGCATCGGCGCCCACGCCTTCCGCATGCTGGGCCAGCCCGATCGCCTCGCGGGTGGAATTCGACCCGGCTCCTGCTATGACCGGCACCCGGCCGGCGGCGATGCGCACGACCTCGCGGACCACGGCGCGGTCCTCGTCATGGCTGAGCGTTGGCGATTCGCCGGTGGTGCCGCAGGGCACCAGCCCGCTGCTGCCTTCCGAAATCTGCCATTCGACAAGCTTTTTCAGCGTGTCCAGATCCAGCTCGCCGTCCGTGGTGAACGGCGTGATCAAGGCGGGAATGGACCCTTTGAACATGACACGCTCCTGTCGCATGAGTAAGATTATTAAGCTTGCGGGACACTAGCTGGGGCGGCAGGAATTGCCAAGCTTGTGAATTGATCGTGGCATCGCTTCGCCGCAGATAGGGCATTATGAGACATTCATTCCGTGACACGATCCGGGCGGGGCTGATCTGCACCGCCCTTGGCCTGAATCTGGTGCAGCCTGCGAATGCAGAATCGCTGCCGGATGCAACCCGCGCGCTGAATGCGGCGGGCGCGCGTGACTGGGCCCGGGCGGAAGCGGCGGCGGCGCAGTCGGGGCCGCTGGCCGAAGCTCTGGTCAGCTGGTCGCGGCTGCGCGCCGGACAGGGCGATTTCGCCGATTACCTGGCCTTTGCCCGCGATCACGCCGACTGGCCGGGCATGGATCTGCTTTATCAGCGCGGCGAGGCGGTGCTGAACCCGGACACCCCCGCCGATGATGTGATCGGCTGGTTTTCCGGGCGCGCGCCCCAAAGCGCCGCCGGGGCGTTGATTCTGGTGGCTGCGCTGAAACAATCCGACCCCGATGCGGCGACCGAAAAGGCCAAGGCGATCTGGACCTCGATGGTGATGAGCCCGGCCGAGGAAACCGCCTTTTACGCGGCGAACCGGGCGGCACTGTCCGGTCTGAACGATGCCCGGGTCTTTGCCTTGCTTGATCAGGGCGAAATCGCGGCGGCTCAGCAGGGCCTGCCCCGGATGAGCGCTGGCGCCCGTCCGCTGGCCGAAGCGCGAATTGCGGTTCAGGCCCGGCGCAGCGGTGTCGATGACCTGATCCTGGCCCTGCCCGCCGATCAGCAGGCCGATCCCGGCCTGGCTATGGACCGTTTCCAGTGGCGGGTGAAGGGCAAGCTGCCCGATCTGGCGCGCGAGCTGATGATCAAACAGTCGCGCTCCGCCGAAGCCCTGCGCCGGCCCGAAATCTGGGCCGGCCCCCGCGCCGATTACGCCCGTGCCGCGCTGCGCGCCGGAAATTGGGCCGAAGCCGAGGCCCTGGCCTCCGGTCATTTCACCGAAGCCGGCACCGAGGATTTCGCCGATCTCGAATTTCTCGCCGGCTATGCCGCCTTGCGCGGCGGCGCGCCGGATCGGGCGCTGGCCCATTTCCAGCAGCTCGCCGATGGCACGGGCAGCGTCATCAGCCAGTCGCGGGCGCTTTACTGGCAGGGCCGGGCGCTGGAAGCTGCCGGCCAGCCGGAGGCGGCGCGCGCCGCCTTTGCCGAAGCCGCGACCATGCAGACCGCCTATTACGGCCAGCTTGCCGCCGAACGGATCGGTGCGCCGACCGATCCGGCGCTGTCGATCCCGGGCCGGGCCGAAGCGGCGCTGCCGCAATGGCGGCGTTCTTCCCTGCGCGAGAACGAGGTCTTTCAGGCTGGCGTTCTGGCCTTCGCCGTCGGCCAGCCCGATCTGGGTCAGCGTTTCTTTCTGCATCTGTCGGAAACCGCCGCACCCGACGATATCGCCCGCATGGCCCGGCTTGCGCTGGAAATGCACTATCCGTGGTATGCGCTGCGGCTGGCCAAGCGCGCCGCATCCAAGGGCGCCGCCTATCCGGCGGCCTATTTCCCGCTGACCGGGCTGGAGCAGGAAAAGCTCGATCTGCCGATGGAGCTGGTCATGGCGATTTCCCGTCAGGAATCAGAGTTCAACCATACGGTTTCCTCGCATGTCGGCGCGCTCGGGCTGATGCAGCTGATGCCGGGCACGGCGCGGGACATGGCCGAAAAGACCGGGCTCGATTACGACCGGGCCCGGCTTACCACGGATCCTTATTACAATGCCGAACTCGGCACTGCCTATCTGCGCACCCTGCGCGACCGCTTCGGGCCGTCCTCGGCGCTGGTTGCGGCAGGCTACAATGCCGGGCCGGGCCGCTCGCGGCAATGGACGGAGCGTTTCGGTGATATCCGCTCCGGTGCCGATCCGGTCTATTGGGTCGAGATGATCCCCTTTGACGAGACCCGCAATTACGTCATGCGGGTGACCGAGGCGCTGCCGATCTACCGCTCGCGCATTGCCGCGCGGCCGGTCCCGCTGACCCCCTCGCAGGATCTGAGCGGTCACGGCATTGTCCCGCCGCCGCCCAGGGCGCGCCAGACTCTGCCGGCGGTTCTGACCGTGTCAAATCCGCCGCCCCGCTCCGGCGATCCGCTGTCGCCGGCAGCCGCCGCCTTTGTCGAGCCCGAGGATGCCCCGCCAACCCGCCCGGCACCGCGCCCGGACGGGACCGCAAGCGGCGGCTAGGCCCGAACGCCCCGGCTCATATGGCGCTTGCCGGCATAGCCGGGGGCGCGTGTGACATCAAAGCCCGCCGCTGCCAGCGCGCGCCGCACATGACCGGCGGCGGAATAGGTGGCGAATGTGCCGCCCTTTGCGGTATGGGCGCCGATCTCGCCCATCAGCGCCTCATTCCAGAGCTCGGGATTCTTGGCCGGTGAAAACCCGTCCAGAAACCAGGCATCGGCCCGCCCAGCCCAGCCCGGCAGGCTCGCGCGGGCATCGCCGATGATCAGTTCGGCCTCGACCATGCCGACCCGAAAGCGGCGCGCGGCGTAGCCGGCGCGCAGCTCGGCGGCGAGGTTGGCGAGTTCGGGAAAGGCGGTTTCGAACCCGGCATGGGCACGGGCCAGCTGGTCGGGATCCATCGGAAACGCCTCGAAACTGGTGAAGCGGACCGGCTGGGCCGCGATCTGCGCCAGCGCCAGCAGGTTCAGCCCGGTGCCAAAGCCCAGTTCCGCAACATGAAAGCCGGGCCGCAGCCGCTGCGGCAGATCGTTCCCGGACAGAAAGACATGTCGGGTTTCATTCAGCCCGCCATTCAGGCTGAAATACGGGTCGTCGAAGCGGCGCGAGACCGGAATCGCCCCGTCGCGCCAATCCAGATCGGCGCCGCTCTGGTCCTGCTGATCCATCCGCG
>JBKEBH010000332.1:0-6866 GCA_047973065.1 Paracoccus sp. (in: a-proteobacteria)
CCGGATCCGTGTGAATAGCCGCCGGTCCCGGGCGTCGTCCACGATTGGCCGCGTCACCAGCTGAACGGGGTTTGCCAGCCAGTGCAGGCCCCATTCTTTCCGCGCCACCGTATACAGATGCGAGATCAAAGCCAGGCGGCGGTTCACCGTGCCAGGCTTCCGATCGACAAGCCACGCATCCCGCAGACGCTGCAGATCCATGGCTGTGATCCGCGCCAGATTGCGGTTTGCCAGTCCCGTCGCCAGCCACATCCTGGCCACCGACTGTTCCTGCAGGTGCGACTTCTTCCGGGCGGAAACCTCTGCCAGGTAGCGTTCCAGGGCGGCAGACAGAGTAGGGCAGTTGCGCACCAGGCGCAGGTGACGACGTGGGTTCATGGCAGACAAAACCGCCCACCGTAGGCCATGGCGCCCGCCCTGGCAAATCGGCCCAGTCGTCACCGGCATTTCTGTAAGCGACATTCAGGACGAACAAACCCCGACCAGCAGGCCGGCATCCGGCAGAGTCAGACCATTTCCACCCCTCTGACAGAGCCATCATCATGCAACCCTTGACCGTCGCTCGCATCGATCCCGCCACCCGATTGTTCATGTATCCGGAACCGGTCCACCCGGACCACGATGGGGACTTCGTTGTCCCCGGCAACTGCGTGCGCGAACTGCCGCCGGAAACCACGGCCCCCGATTGGCCGCGCTGGAATTCCACGGTGCCGCTGCACAGTGCAGAATTCGGCCACCCCGGTACCGGCACATGGGACATCACGCAGGACTATCGCAAGATGCCCCTGTATCTGACCACTGATGGCAGCACCTACACCCTGGACCAGGACCATGCCGGCGAATCGTTCGACGGAATCGGCCAGCTACCAGCCTGGTTGACCACGGCCGGGCGGCCGGGCCCCTATCACCACTACATCGACGGCGCCTGGGTTCTGGACGCAGACGAAGAACTGACGGCGATCAAACAGCAGCGGATTCTGCAGCTGTCGCAAGACTGCCAGATGCAGATCTACGCCGGCTTCACATCCGACGCCCTGGGCGCCCTGCATCAGTATCCGGCCCTGGGCAAGGACCAGCAAAACCTGACCGCGTCCGTGCTTGATTCCACCGTGCCCGGCCTGCCGGACGGCTGGCAGACACCGTTCTGGTGCGCCGACCCAGACACCGTCTGGGACTTTCGCATGCACACCGCAGATCAAATCCAGCAGGTCGGCCGCGATGGCAAACAGCGCATCCTGGCGTGTCTGGCGCACAACAAGACGCTGGCCGACCAGGTGCTGGCTGCCAGCGATGTGCCCACGGTCCTGGCCGTCGAATGGACCGATCCAGCGGCAAATCAAGCCTGATCACCTGGGCGAAGTTTCGCCATCCCGCATAGCCAATCCGGGGCCAGTGATTCAGTTGGCCGGCCCCGGCAACATGACCGACAGACCACAGTCATTGCTCAGGAGCCACCCACCATGCCCCAAGACTACCACCACGGTATCCGCGTCCAGGAAATGGAAGGCGGGACCCGCCCGATCCGCACCATTTCCACCGGCATCATCGGCATGGTCGCAACTGGCGGCGACGCCGACGAAGACATGTTCCCGCTGAACCGACCAGTGCTGCTGACCAACGTGCAGCAGGCTATCGGCAAGGCCGGCGACACTGGCACGCTGCCGGGCGTGCTGGATACCATCTCCAAACAGACGTCCCCCATGACCATCGTGGTGCGCGTGGAAGAGGGTGCGGACGATGCCGCCACCGCCGCCAACGTGATCGGATCCGTCAATGCCAGCGGCCAGTACACGGGCCTGCAGGCCCTGCTGATCGCCCAGAACAGCGGCCCGCGCGTCAAGCCTCGTATCCTGGGCGCCCCGGGCCTGGAAACCGTCGCCGTCATCGGCGAACTGGCCACCGTTGCCCAGAAGCTGCGCGGCTTTTCCTACGCGTCCGACCTGGAAAGCCAGACCAAGGAAGAATGCGCCACCCTGCGCGAGACCTTCAGCCAGCGCGAACTGATGATCATGTGGCCGGAATTCACCCGGTTCGACACTAAGTCCGCCACCGAAAAGGCTATTGCCGCATCCGCAGCAGCCCTGGGCCTGCGAGCCAAGATCGACGAGGACATCGGCTGGCACAAGACCCTGTCGAACGTCCCCGTCAATGGCATGACCGGCATTTCCCGGGACGTCTACTGGGATCTGCAGGACCCGGCGACAGACGCCGGCTACCTGAACGAAAAGGACATCACCACGCTGATCAACAGCACCGGCTTCCGGTTCTGGGGGTCGCGCACGTGCGCCGGGCCCACCAGTCTGTATCCGTTCGAAAACTACACCCGCACCGCCCAGGTCCTGGCCGACACCATCGCCACGAACATGTTCTGGTCGGTTGATGGCACCATGAATCCGTCGCTGATCAAAGACATCATCGACAGCATCAACGCCAAATTCCGGGAATACAAGACCCTGGGCTACCTGATCGACGGTCAGGCCTGGTTCGACCCGGAACCCAACACAGCCGAAGTCCTGCAGTCCGGCAAGGCCTATATCGACTACGACTACACCCCGGTCCCGCCGCTGGAAAACCTGAACTTCCGCCAGCGCATCACCAACCGCTACCTGGTCGATTTCGCCCAGCGCGTGGCCACCGCCGTCTGATCGGCCGCCACCACCCGCAACCCATTGGAGTAAGCCATGGCCCTGCCGCAGAAACTGAAGAATTTCAATCTGTTCAACGATGGACAGAACTACCTGGGGAAAGTCACCGAAATCACCCTGCCCAAACTGACCGCGAAGATGGAGGAATACCGCGCCGGCGGCATGGACGCCCCTATCGACGTCGATCTGGGCATGGAAAAGCTGTCCATGGAGTGGACCATCGGCGGATTCGAGGCCCAGGTGCTGAAGCAATTCGGCACCCTGTCCCACAACGGTGTCGGCCTGCGCTTTGCCGGTGCCCTGCAGTCCGAGGACCTGGAAACCGTCAACGCTATCGAAGTCACCGTGCGTGGCCGCCATAGCGAAATCGACTTCGGTACCGCCAAGCCAGGCGACGACACCGCCAAGAAAGTCACCACCAGCATCAGCTACTACAAGCTGGTCATGGACGGCGAAACCCTGGTCGAGATCGACATCCCCAACATGGTCAAGAACATCAGCGGCAAGGACCTGCTGACCGATGTCCGCATGGCCCTGGGCCTGTAACGCCGAATTCATCGGTGCACGGCCACAGGAGACACCTGCTGGCGCCGGACAACGTAACCGGCAGACCTCGTCAATTTGGAGACCCTCATGTCGCAAGAACCCAGCACCACCATCGATCAAGCTACCGCCCCGACCGAGACCGTCACTGTCGAACTGGATCAGCCCATCACCCGGGGCACCAGCAAGATCAGCACCATCGTGCTGCGCCGGCCCAACGCCGGCAGCCTGCGCGGCCTGTCCTTGATGGACATTGCCCAGATGAATGTCACGGCGCTGATCAAGGTCTTGCCGCGCATCTCCGACCCCACGCTGACGGAACAGGAGGTGGCCAAGATGGACCCGGCCGACTTGGCTTCCTGCGCGGCCGAGGTCGCCAGTTTTTTGCTGCGGAAGCAGGATCGTCAGCAGTACCAGTAAGCGTGGACGAGGCGATGGCCGACTTGGCCGTCACCTTCCACTGGACACCACGGGACATGGACCCGCTATCCCTATCCGATCTCATCCAGTGGCGCGAACGCGCCCGCGTGCGCACCCAGCCAGAGAAATAGACTGCCATGGACAAGACCCTGCAACTCAAGATCATCACCGCGCTGCAGGACAAGCTGTCGGGGCCGTTGAAGAAGATGATGGGTGCCAGCGGGAAGTCGGCCAAATCCCTGAAGGATCTGCGCGACAAGCTGAAAGATCTGGACCAGGCACAGAAGAACGTCGGCCGGTTCCGTGAACTGTCCGGCGGCCTGCGCAAGACCCAGGAACAGGTGCACCAGGCGCAAGGCCGGGTGGCCGAACTCGCCCAGCAACTGCGTACCACTGAACATCCGACCAAGGCCCTGCAGCGTGAATTCAATCAGGCCACCAGGGCCAGCCGCAGCCTGAAACAGGAATTCCGGCAGCAGTCCCAGAAGCTGCAGGAAATGCGCGATCGACTGTCCACCGCCGGCATTTCCACGCGCAACTTGTCGAGCGCTGAACGCGATCTGCGCGGCCGCATCACCCAGACGACAGACGCACTGCGTCGGCAGGAACAGCAACTGGCCAAGACGCACCAGCGCCAGCGTCAGCTGACCGAAGCTAAGGAACGGATGGATCGGGGCCTGATGCGTACCGGCGCGATGGCCGGTACAGGGTGGGCCGCCCGCGCCACTGGCATGCGCGTGGGGGCTGGCATGCGCGATCTGCTGCACGTCGGCTACGATTTTGATGCCCAGATGAGCGCCACCCAGGCCGTCACCCGCATCGATGACAAGAACGACCCGCGCATGCAGGCGCTGCGCCACCAGGCCCGCACGTTGCCGCTCAGTTCCAAGTTCACCGACCTGGAAGTGGCCCAGGGGCAGTTCTACCTGGGGCGCACTGGCTATAGCCCGGAACAGATCCGCGCCGCTATGCCTGCCATGCTGGATCTGGCGGCCGCCGGCGACCTGGACCTGGGCACGACGGCCGACATCGCCTCCAACATCCAAACCGCCATGCGGATCCCTGCCGAGAACATGCGCCAAGTCGCCGACGTGTTGACTGCCGCGTTCACGCGGAACAACGTGGACATCCCTATGCTGGGCGAATCGCTGAAGTACAGCGCGGTGGTGGGCAAGGAATTCAACCAGAGCCTGCCCACAATCACTGCCGCCACGGCCCTACTGGGTAGCGCGGGGATCCAGGGTTCAATGGCTGGCACGTCCATGCGGGCCATCCTCAGTCGCATCGGGAATTCCAAGGCCGTTGCCAAGCTGGGCGTGCGCACGCAGGACAAAAACGGCAACCTGCGCGAGTTGCCGGACATCATGGCCGATATCGCCAAGGCCACGGAAAAAATGGGGAACGTCGAGCGCAGCTACATATTCGAGAAAATCTCTGGGCGGTACGCCATGAGCGCCTTCGGCGCCCTGATCGATGCAACTCGTGAAGGCCGCTTCCAGGGCATGACCAATGATCTCAGTAATTCGACCAAGGGCGAGGGCGAAGCCGCCCGGGTAGCCAAAACCCAACTGGACAACCTGAAGGGCGACCTGACATTCGTACATGCCGGTTTCGAGAACCTGTCCGTCGAACTGTTCGAGAAGAACGACTCGCTGTTCCGCCGCCTGGCCCAAAGCGCATCCCACTACCTGCACGAATTGGCCGAATTTCTGAAGGCTCATCCAGCGGTGTCCAAGGCCATCGTCATCCTGGGCGGCGGCCTGGCCGCGCTGCTGGTCGTGTTCGGATCGCTGACCATCGCGCTGGCCGGCATCCTGGGTCCCTTCATCATGCTGCGGTTTGCCACGACATTCCTGGGGCTGAAGGTGCCTGGCCTGGCCATGGCATTCCGGGCACTGACGGCGCCGTTGCGCTGGCTGGGCCGGCTGCTGCCCTTGGTTGGCCGTGGCATTCTGTTCATCGGCCGGGCGCTGATGCTCAACCCCATCGGCCTGGCGGTCACCGCCATCGCGCTGGCCGGCTACCTGATCTATCAGTACTGGGAACCGATCAAGGCATTTTTCTCCGGCCTTTGGGATACCGTCACCACGAAGTTCAACGACAGCGTGAAAGCGATCAGCACCCTCATCAAGACATGGGACCCACTGACATTTTTCCGCAGCGCCTTCGATGGCGTGATCCAGTTCCTGGGCACCGACCTGCCGGCGAAATTCATGGAATTCGGCACCATGATCATCCAGGGCCTGATCAACGGCATCAAGAGCATGCCCGGCGCCGTGAAAGATGCGGTGGTCAGCACGGCCGGCGACGCCGTCGAATGGTTCAAGGAAAAGCTGGGCATCAATTCGCCCAGCCGCGTCTTCATGGAACTGGGCGGCTTCGTCACCGAAGGCGCGGCCCTGGGCATCAAACAGCGTCAGCCGCTGGCGGAAAAGGCCGCACAGCTGATGGCGGCCGGTGTTCTGGCGGCCGGTGCCATGACCCCAGCCCAGGCTGCCATGCTGCAATCGCAAGCGCTGACCTTTGACACCAGGCCGCCCATTACCGCTGCCCAGGTCCGGGCCGCTGGGCTGCAGGCTGCAGGGGGCCCTGGTGCACTGGCAGCGGCAAGCGGGCCTGGCGACCACATCGAAATCCACATCCACCCGGTCGCCGGCAGCAATCCCCAGGACATCGCCCAGGCCGTAGCCAGGGAACTGGACCGCCGCGACCGCGAAAAGCGCGCCCGGGCGCGGTCCGCCCTGGCCGACTACGACAATTAGGAGATTCTCATCATGTTGATGGCATTGGGCCTATTCGTGTTCAGCATCCACACCGCCGCGTACCAGGAACTGGCCCGCCAGACGGCCTGGCGACACGCATCCAATGCCCGCGTGGGGGCCAGGGCCGGGTATCAGTTCGTCGGCCCAGGGGATGACACCATCACGCTGTCGGGCTGGATCGCACCGGGCCAGATGGGCCTGGCCATGTCCATTTCCATGCTTCGCGACATGGGCGACACCGGCAAGGCCTGGACGCTGGTGGACGGCACCGGCATCTTCCATGGCATCTGGGTCATCACGAGCCTGTCAGAGACGGGCAGCTTCTTTAATCCGTTTGGCAAAGCCCGTCGGCAGGAATTCAGCTTGGCCCTGACCCGCATCGACGAAGACAAGTCCGACCCCCTGCTGGGCGATCTGAAACTGCCTCGATTCGGTCCTACCGGCGCATCGATCGCCCTGCCATGATGGACGCCAGCGCTTTCAGCCCGATCTACCG
>JBKEBH010000352.1:0-16491 GCA_047973065.1 Paracoccus sp. (in: a-proteobacteria)
AGAACCGACTTGCCGTCAGCCGCGATCACCCGCGCCAGACCGCCGCCATTGCCTTCGAACTCGACTTCCAGTTTCGATCCGCGCCGGATGATGAACTGCGCCTGATCGGCCTCGGGCAGCCCGCCGATATAGCCCAGCAGGAAATTGAAGGCGATGCGAGCCTGATCGCGGTTGCGGGCAGCGAAGATGATCTCGCGCTTCGGCTGCGGCACCTCTTGCAGGGCACCGACCAGCTCGGCCAGCGACAACCCGGCAGACAGCGCCGTCTTCGCATTGCCGCGACCGATCGACAGCACCCCGACCATGATCTGCTTGGAAAAGGTGCCTTTCACGAATTTTCGCTGGAAATCGGCCAATTTGAGCGGCTTTCCGGCCCTTTTCCCCTCGGGAATGTGCAAAAGTCCCAAAAACTGGATGGCGCGGACCCCGGCAGACTTCCCCGTAATTTTTTTGAGGAGAGAGAAAGGAACAGTCTGTCGTCGGTCCTTGCCCGGAGCCGAATTGCCGGCATTGGGACCATTTCCGAACAGGTCTGGGGTGTCGCTCGTCATCGCGCTGCCTTCTCTTTCGCCTTCATCGTTGCTCTCTTGCCCCTCTGCTTACTGGTGGGCCTGTTGTGACGGTCAGAAAGCGGGTTAGGAGTGGCCGGGGTTCTGAACCCAGCCTTCCCGCCACTGACCGCCGCGATCTTGACCTGCTCACCGGAGCCGCCCGCCGCTTAGGCCATCCCTCGGCTTTCCCTCGCCTCGGAACGCTTCCCCATGTTCACCGCCTTAGAGGGTGGCAGTGGTGGCTTCGGGCGTGGGAAGACCCCTCATGGAGGGGAATAGCTGCCCTTGAGATGTGCCACGTTTCGCAGTATCTCTGGTTCAGACGGTGGGGCTGCCTAACCCGTGAAAGTCCCCCATCGTCCATAGGCCCGCGCGGGAACGCGGGCCTTCTTCGTTCAGTCCCGTTCGATCAGATCAAAATCTTCGGGCAGTGCCTGCGGCAGCTCAGCGACAAGGCGCTGCATGACCGCCATCTGCTTCGGGCTGGGCATCCAGCCCGGCTTCTTGCGGTCGCGCTGAATGGACAGGGCAAAGCCCCGTGCCCATCCCTGCGCTTGCCCAATCACCCGCCCCCAGCTGAACAACAGCCGGTCAACCTCGGGCTCGCCCGTGAAGGATCGTTCAGCCCTCATGCCCGCACCCCGCGATAGCGCCCGATGATCCGGGCGAAGTGCGGCGATTGCGTCCGCGCCTTCACATCAACCACCCCACGCGCGTCGAAGTAACAGGCAACCTGATCCATGATCGCAAGGCGCAGATCCTTGGGCACCGCCTCTGCCGTATCGCCGAAGCCCGCGCTGTATTCGATCACCACCAGCCCGACCGGGCGGGCATTGAAGCGCAGCGCAGGGCGCAGCCCGGTCATGACGCCGAAATCCTCGAAAGGCTTGCCATCTGCGGAGACAGTCACGCTGGCGAAGTCCAGCAGCGGCGCAATCGGCAGGCTCAGGGTCAGCGCGCGTGGCCATGCCTCAAGCGTCACCCGTACCCGCTGCGTCAGCAGGGCGATCTGCGCCGAATCCTCCGCTTCCAGCCCGGCAGCATCCGCAAAGCGCTCCAGCTCGGGCCAATGGGGGTTCTCACCCATCTCAGCCGGACCACCCGTGCGGGTATGCCAGCCAAGCTCATCAATGGTCACAACCTGACCAACAGGACGGTTCACACGCTCCACGATCATGCCGCCGCCCTTTCCTGAGTGATGAAGGTTCGGAAGGCGCTCTGATCCTCAGGCGACAGCCGCTCCCAGCAGGCAGCGCAATAGGCCTTCAGCTCGCCTCGGCAGGCCAGCGAAGCCCAGGAGCGGGCCTCTTGCATGTAGCTGAACAGTGGTGGAATCGGCTCAGCGGCCCGGAAATGATCAACCGCGATTTCCAGCAGCGGCAACCGATCCTCAGGCGGCAGCCCAACCACCGCCTCAACGAAGGCAGTTGCATAGGTCGGCAGTCCGGGGTTATCTTCCCCGCTAGTAATCGTGCTTTGCACATCAGCCCCGGAGCGCCCGCCAGCGTTACCGGGGTTTTCTTTTGCCGTCAGAACATCTTCGGAACCGGCGGGAACGTCCACGGAACGTCGCGTGTCAGTTACGTGCCACTTTTCTTCACGCGTTCCCGCATCGTTCTGCACGATCTCGCAAGAAGCTGCACGATCAGCTTCGCAAGACTCTTTGTGTGTTGCACTTTTTTCGGGGTTCTCATAAAGGCGTCCTCGGGACACCTCTCCCCAACGAGAGGCTTTTGCCTGAAAGGGTAACGACATGGCGAATACGCTTCCGGCTGCGCGTCCGGCTAATCCGCGCTTCTCCTCTGGCCCCTGTGCCAAGATCCCCGGTTTTGATCTGAACATGCTTGCGGATGCCCCTCTGGGCCGTTCGCACCGTGCTGCCATCGGCAAGGAAAAGCTGGCACTCGCGATCGAGACCACCCGAGATATTCTGGGCGTTCCGACCGATTACCGGATCGGCATCGTTCCTGCGTCCGACACCGGCGCAGTCGAGATGGCGATGTGGTCGCTGCTGGGTGCCCGCCCGGTCGAGATGCTGGCCTGGGAAAGCTTCGGCGCCGGCTGGGTCACCGATGTCGTCAAGCAGCTGAAACTCGATGCCAGGACCCAGACCGCCGATTACGGCAAGATCGTCGATTTCGGCAGCGTCGATTTTGACCGCGATGTGGTTTTCACCTGGAACGGCACGACCTCGGGCGTGCGGGTCCCGAACGGCGATCAGATCCCGGCGGACCGCGCCGGTCTGACCATCTGCGATGCGACCTCGGCCGCCTTCGCGATGGATCTGCCCTGGGACAAGCTCGATGTGGTCACCTTCTCCTGGCAGAAGGTACTGGGCGGCGAAGGCGGGCATGGCGTCCTAATCCTGAGCCCCCGCGCCGTCGCGCGACTGGAAAGCCATGCCCCGGCCTGGCCGCTGCCGAAGATCTTCCGCATGACCAAGGGCGGCAAGCTGATCGAGGGCATTTTCAAGGGCGAGACCATCAACACGCCGTCGATGCTGTGCGTCGAGGATTATCTGGTTGCGCTGGAATGGGCAAAATCGGTTGGCGGGCTGAAGGGCCTCGTTGCCCGCGCCAATGCCAATGCGCAGGCGGTATGGGATTTCTGCGCGGCCCGCGACTGGATCGCCAATCTGGCCGAGGATCCGGCCACGGCTTCGACCACCTCGGTCTGCGTGAAATTCACCGATGCGCGGATCAAGGATGGGGCTGCCTTCGCCAAAGCTGTTGCCAAGCGGCTGGAAAAGGAAGGCGTCGGGCTCGATCTGGGCGCTTATCGCGATGCCCCGCCGGGTCTGCGGATCTGGTGCGGCTCGACCATCGAGACCTCTGACGTTCTGGCGCTGCTGCCCTGGATCGAATGGGCTTTCAATGAAGAGATCGCCGCGCAGGCGTGATCTACGACGGCCGGGGGCGTTGCCCCCGGACCCCCAGGATATTTTCACCAAAGTGAAAGGCGGATCTGTCCGCCAATGAAGGAGCATAGCATGCCCAGAGTTCTCGTCTCCGACAAGCTTTCGGAAACCGCTGTCCAGATCTTCCGCGACCGCGGCGTCGATGTGGATTACCTGCCCAATGTCGGCAAGGATAAGGAAAAGCTGGCCGAGATCATCGGTCAATATGACGGTCTGGCGATCCGCTCGGCGACCAAGGTCACCGAAAAACTGCTGAAAAGCGCCGCCAATCTGAAGGTGATCGGCCGGGCCGGGATCGGCGTCGATAACGTCGATATTCCGGCGGCCTCCAAGAAGGGCGTGATCGTCATGAACACGCCGTTCGGGAACAGCGTTACCACGGCCGAGCATGCCATCGCGCTGATGTTCGCGGTTGCCCGTCAGCTGCCGGAGGCGAGCGTGTCGACCCATGCCGGGAAGTGGGAAAAGAACCGCTTCATGGGCGTCGAGGTGTTCAACAAGACCCTCGGTCTGATCGGTGCCGGCAATATCGGTTCCATCGTTGCCGACCGCGCGCTTGGCCTGAAGATGAAGGTTCTGGCCTTTGATCCCTTCCTCTCGGAGGAGCGCGCCGCCCAGATGGGCGTCAAGAAGGTCGAGCTGGACGAGCTGCTGGCCAAGGCCGATTTCATCACCCTGCATGTGCCGCTGACCGACAAGACCCGCAACATCCTGAGCCGCGAGAATATCGCCAAGACCAGGAAGGGCGTGCGCATCGTCAATGCGGCGCGCGGCGGTCTGATCGACGAGGAGGCCCTGGCCGATGCGCTGGAATCGGGTCAGGTGGCTGGTGCGGCTCTGGACGTGTTTGCGACCGAGCCGGCGACGGAAAACCGTCTGTTCGACATGCCCAATGTCGTCGTCACCCCGCATCTGGGCGCCTCGACCACCGAGGCGCAGGAGAACGTTGCCCTGCAGGTTGCCGAGCAGATGTCGGATTACCTGCTGACCGGCGCCGTGCAGAATGCGCTGAACATGCCCTCGGTCACCGCCGAGGAGGCCAAGGTCATGGGCCCCTGGATCAAGCTTGCCGGCCATCTTGGCAGCTTCATCGGCCAGATGACCGATGAGGCGATCAAGTCGATCAACATCCTTTATGACGGCGTCGTTTCCGAGATGAACGTCAATGCGCTGAATGCTGCGGTGATTGCCGGGGTGATGAAGGCGAGCAACCCGGATGTGAACATGGTTTCGGCCCCGGCCATCGCCAAGGATCGCGGCATCCAGATCGCCACCACCCGTCAGGAGGCCGCCGGCGTCTATGACGGCTATATCAAGGTCACCGTGGTCACCGGCGAGCGCGAACGTTCGATCGCCGGCACCGTGTTCAGCGACGGCAAGCCGCGCTTCATCCAGATCCGCGGCATCAATGTCGATGCCGAAATCGGCGAGCACATGCTCTATACCCACAACAAGGACGTGCCGGGCGTGATCGGTGCGCTTGGGATGACCCTGGGCGAGCTGGGCGCCAATATCGCCAACTTCCAGCTGGGCCGGGCCGAATCGGGCGGGGATGCGATTGCCATCCTCTATCTCGATGCCCCACTGAGTAACGAGGCGCTGGCGACGCTGGAGAAGACCGGGAAATTCCTGCAGGCGCGCGCCTTGCATTTCGACGTCTGACGCGGCAGCTTCGCCAACAGGATCACCAGGGCCCGGCAGCCGATCTGCCGGGCCCTTCTTATTGGCCGGAGCACGGGTTTGAACGAATTCGCACCGATCTACGCCATTGGCGACATTCACGGGCAGCTGGATTTCCTGCACCATGCCCACCGTCTGATCGAAGCCGATGGCGGCCGCGACGCCCGGATCGTCCATCTGGGCGATCTGATCGACCGCGGACCCGATTCGCGCGGCGTCATCGACTATCTGATGGAGGGTCAGGCGCAGGGCCGCGACTGGCAGGTGATCAAGGGCAATCACGACCACAAGCTGCCGCGCTTTCTGGAAGATCCGCGCTGGATAGATCCAGGCCCCTCGCGCCCGAAGCTCTGGACCGAGGATGTCAATAACGGCGCCGGCGCGACCTTTGCCTCCTATGGAATCGAGGGTGCCGATACCATGGGTCTGGACGAATTGCATCGCCGCGCCCTCGCAGCCGTGCCCCGCGCGCATGCCGACTGGATCGAGGCGCTGCCGCTGTATCTGCAACATCCGGGCGGCTTTCTGTTTGTCCATGCCGGCATTCGCCCCGGCATCCCGCTGGCCCAGCAAACCCCGACCGATCTGATGTGGATCCGCAGGCCCTTTCACGACTCCCATGCCGATCACGGTGCCCTGGTGGTCCATGGCCATACCCCGATCTCGGCCGTCCGCCATTACGGCAACCGGCTGAACCTCGATACCGGCGCGGGCTATGGCAAGGCGCTGTCGGCGGTTCGGCTGGCCCCCGATGGAGTCTGGCTACTGAGCGATCAGGGACCGCGCCCGGTCCTGCCCGATCCCATGCCTGTTGTTTCTCAAGGGTAGCCCGTTCCCATGACCCTGCGCCGCGCCCTGCCCTATGTCCTGGCGATCATCGCCCTCGCCGCCCTGATCCTGCTGGTCATGGGCCGGGTGCCCATCTGCGAATGCGGCACGATCAAGATCTGGCATGGCCAGACCATGAGCTCGGAAAATTCCCAGCATCTGGGCGATTGGTACACGCCATCCCATATCCTGCACGGGCTAATCTTCTACGCACTGCTCTGGCTGGTGGCGCGGCGGCTGGCGGTCGGCACCCGGCTGATCGTGGCCGCCCTGATCGAAGCCGCATGGGAGCTGGTCGAAAACTCGCCGATGATCATCGAGCGCTACCGCGCCGTGACCATTTCGCTGGACTATTACGGCGACAGCGTGGTCAACTCGGTCGCGGATATGCTGGCCATGGTCTTCGGCTTCTGGCTGGCGCGGGTGCTGCCGGTCTGGGCTTCGATCCTGCCGTTCGTGCTGGCTGAGATCACCACCGCCTATCTGATCCGGGACGGATTGGTTCTGAACGTACTGATGCTGGTCTGGCCGCTGGAAACGGTGCGGAGCTGGCAGGCCGGCTGAAGAGGCAGAAGATGAAACGGCTGATCGCTGCGCTGCTGATGCTGAATGCCGGTTCGGCCCTGGCCGAAAAGGTCGCCGAAGTCGGCATCGATTGGGTCGCCAATGACATCGTCATCGAGGCCGTCCATGACCCCAAGGTTGAAGGCGTGACCTGCCATCTCGCCTATTTCTCGCGCTCGATGATCGACCGCTTCAGCCAGGGAAACTTGGTTCGAAGACCCTTCGAACAGCGCTATTGAATGCAGGCAGACCGGGCCCATCACCTTGGGAGAAATATCCAAAGCAAGGATGGCGAAGATGTGTTCAGCGCGGGACGTTCGCTGGCCTTCAAATCGTTACGGGTCAAGCGGATCTATGACGAGAAAAACCAGGTGCTGATCTATCTCGCCCATTCCAGCGAGCTCAGCGAGGGATCGGCCAAGATGTCGATCTCGACCATACCGATCCGCCGCCTGATCGCCCCGCCCGCACCGGAGCCGGCAGCGCCCTGATCCATCCAGGGCATGACCCGAACCGTTACGGCTCTCTCTGGGTCACCTTGCGGAAGACGGTCTTTCGTCCAACCCTGGCCTACCGAGAACGATAGCCTTTGCGCGGTCGGTCATGGCCCGGGACAAGTGCAAGCAGCGTCTTCCACATGATCCATATGTCGAGCCCCGGCGAGGCCGCCCGGCGATAGACCAGTTCAATACGCAGCTTGGTCGGCAGGCAACGGCCGTAATAGGCGCGATCGGTTTCCTCCGCCGTGCCGCAGCGCGCCATGATCCGATCCTCATGGCGGTGATAGATCAGCGTGGCAAGGCCCGTCACCCCGGGGCGCGCTTCGAGAACCGCAGCGTATAGCGTCGGGAAGCGTTCGACATATTCCGGCAAAGGTGGGCGCGGGCCGACAAAGCTCATGTCGCCAATCAGAATATTGAACAATTGCGGCAATTCGTCCAGCCGGCTCCGGCGCAGGAAGCGACCGGAGCGGGTGATGCGCCAGTTCTTATGGGCACCGGTCGCGCCACTATCGGCATCGACCCGGACCATGGTGCGGAACTTGTACTGACGGAACTCGCATCCCGGCGCTTTCATCCGCGCGCCCGAATAGATCAACGGCCGCCCTTGCGAAATCAGCAGAACCGCCGCGACGATCAGCATCGGGATCGCCATCAGGACAATCAGGAAAGCGGCCAGAAGCACGTCCATCCAGCGCTTCAGGTGCCGCCTGTAGAAGCCATGCTCCCCATGCGCGGCGCCGATCCGCCAAAGATCGGCTTCGGAAAGAGGCCTTCCCGACTCGATGCGGTCCCAATTCGGTTGCAGCGTCAAGTTTTGCTCCAGCCACCTTAAAAAGCGCCACGTCAAAAGAATATTGATTAGAGCGCACTATCCAATTGGCGTAGCATAACGACATGTCGTGAGGAAGGGTTTTCCAGCCACCAGTTGCCGGGCCGGTCGGAATCCTGCAATCTTCGCGCGAAGTGTTGCCGAAAAAGGACGAAGCGATGCGCAAATTTCTGGTCGTCATGGACGAGACCCCCGAATGCCAGAATGCCATGCGCTTCGCGGCCATGCGGGCGGCGCGCAGTTCGGGCGGAATCGTGGTGCTGGCCATCATCCCCTCGGACTCGATTCAGCACGGCATCGGCGTCGCCGATCTGATGCGTCAGGAAGCCGAGGACCGGATTGCCGCTCAATATCAGCTCTTTGCGCGCTGGATGCGTGACAGCCAGAGCGTCGATCCTGAACTGGTCATCCGCGAGGGCGAGCCAGCCACCGAACTGCTCGCTCATCTTAATGACGATCCCGAAATCGGCGTTCTGGTTCTGGGCGCCGCCACCGGAAAATCCGGGCCGGGACCGATCATCAGCCGGCTGCTGCGCGATCTTTCGGTGCTGCCCTGCGCGGTGACGCTGATCCCGGGCGATCTGTCCCGCGACCGGCTCGAAGCGATTTCCTGATATCTTCGCCCGGTCATTCGGCTTGACCGAAGGGCCGGCGAGGACCATATCAAGGCTCAAAGGAGCCTGCCCATGTTCATCCAGACCGAAACCACACCCAACCCCGCCACGCTGAAATTCCTGCCCGGCCGGCCGGTTCTGGAGGAAGGCACGGCGGACTTCACCTCATCCGAGGCCGCCGCCGTCTCGCCGCTGGCGGCGCGGATCTTCGGGATCAGCGGGGTTGTCGGGGTATTTCTGGGCTCGGATTTCGTGACCGTCACCAAGACCGATAGCGTGCAATGGGACCATATCAAGGCCGCATTACTCGGCGCAATCATGGAACATTACCAATCGGGTGCCCCGGTCATGGAAGGCGCCGCCAAGGCCGCCCATGCCGATCATAGCGGCGAGGATGAAGAAATCGTCACCCAGATCAAGGAATTGCTCGATACGCGCGTGCGCCCGGCTGTCGCCCAGGACGGCGGCGATATCACCTTCCACGGCTTTGATCGCGGCGTGGTCTATCTGCATATGCAAGGCGCCTGCGCCGGCTGCCCGTCCTCGACCATGACCCTGAAGATGGGGATCGAGAATCTGCTGCGCCACTATATCCCCGAAGTAACCGAGGTCCGCCCGATTGCCTGAGATGCTGACCCTCAGCTTCGACACATCGGCCGCGCATTGCGCGGCCGCTTTGCTGTCCGGTGACCGGCTGATCGCCGCCCGCCACGAGGAGATGAACAAGGGCCAGGCCGAACGGCTGATGCCGCTGCTGGAGGACGTTCTGGCCGAGGCCGGCGCAAACTGGCACGATCTGTCGCTGATCGGCGTCGGCACCGGCCCGGGAAATTTCACCGGCATTCGGATCGCTGTCGCCGCCGCGCGCGGATTGGCCTTGTCGCTGAACGTTCCTGCCATCGGCGTCAGCGCCCCGGAAGCCCTGGCCTTCGGCCTGCCCCGCCCCTGCCGCATCGTCATCCCCGCTCGCCGCGATCTGGCGATCTGGCAGGATTTTTCGCACGAAGCCTCGGCCCCTCAGCAGTCACCGCTGGATGCCCTGCCCCCCGGCCCTCCGGTTGCAATCCCGCAGATGAGAATTGCCGAGGGCATCGCCCGACTGGCCAGAATTCGCATGGACAAGCCCCATCCCCGTCCAGCCCCGATCTACCTGCGCCCGGCCGATGCCGCCCCGGCGCGCGACCGCGGCCCGGTCATCCTGCCATGAGCCCAGAGGATCTGGCTCAGATCCATGCCGCCTGCTTTACGCGCCCGCGCCCCTGGTCGGCCGAAGAATTCGCCGCGCTTCTGGCGGACAGTTCGAACTTCCTGATCTCCCGCCCTCAAGGCTTTCTCATCGGCCGGACCATTCTGGACGAGGCAGAGCTCCTGACCCTCGCCGTCGCTCCCGAGGTCCGCCGGCGAGGGTCAGGCGCTGCCCTGCTGGCCGCATTCGAAACCGAAGCCGTCCGGCGCGGCGCCAAAAACGCCTTTCTTGAAGTCGCGCATGATAACCAGCCCGCCCTTTGCCTCTATGCTCGGTCATGCTGGTACGAAGCGGGGCGCAGACGCGGCTATTATGGCGACGGCATTGACGCCTTGATCCTGCGCAAAGATACCTGACAGGCTTGGCTGGGGCTCCGCCCCAGACCCCGGGATATTTCCGCCAAAGTGAAAGGCGGATCATTCACTTTGGCGGAAATATCCTCGGGGGCCGCGGGGGGCAGACAGCCCCCCGCTCTGGTCAGGCGAGTTGGCCGTGACAATGCTTGAACTTCTTGCCCGAACCACAGGGGCAAGGATCGTTGCGCGAAGGATCGCCCCAGGTCGCCGGGTCGGTTTCATCGAAACCCGGAGCATGGACCGAAGCTTCGCCGCCTTCGGCGTCTTCATGCGAGGGCGTCATCTGCTGCTGTTGCTGGCTTTGCTGTTCTTGGTACTGGCGCAGCATCTCGGCGCGTTCGTCCTCGGTCAGCGGCCGGATCCGGGCGAGCTGCTGGGTCACCTCCGAACGCAACCCGTCGAGCAGGTTCTCGAAAAGCTGGAAAGCCTCTGTCTTGTATTCCGACAGCGGATCGCGCTGCGCATAGCCGCGAAAGCCCACGACCGAGCGCAGATGATCGAGCGTCAGGAGATGGTCGCGCCATTTCTGGTCGATGGTCTGCAGCAGGATCTGTTTTTCGATCTGACGCATATTGTCGGGGCCGAAACCGGCCGTCTTTTCGGCCATATAGGCATCGGTCGCCGCGACAATCCGTTCGGCCACCACTTCCTGATCGACGCCGTCTTCGGCCGCCCATTCGGTGATGGGCAGGTTCATGTTCAGCTTTTCCAGCGCCGCCCCGGTCATACCGGCCGTATCCCATTGTTCGGCATAGGCGCGTGGCGGCATATATTCATCGACCAGATCGTCGATGACCTGATGGCGCATATCGGCGGCGACCTCGCCGACCTCTTCGCTGTCCATGATCTCGCGGCGCTGGCTGAAAACGGCCTTGCGCTGATCGTTCATCACATCGTCGAATTTCAGCAGCTGCTTGCGGATGTCGAAATTGCGGCCCTCGACCTTGGCCTGGGCGCGTTCCAGCGATTTGTTGACCCAAGGATGAACGATCGCCTCGCCTTCCTTCATGCCGAGCCGCGACAGCACCGTCTCCAAACGTTCGGATCCGAAGATCCGCATCAGATCGTCTTCCAGCGACAGGAAGAACAGCGAGCGGCCGGGATCGCCCTGACGGCCCGAGCGGCCGCGCAGCTGATTGTCGATCCGGCGGCTTTCATGGCGCTCGGTGGCCAGAACGAACAGACCGCCGGCCTCCAGGACCTTTTCCTTGTCGGCCTGATGTTCGGCCTCGATCCGGGCACGCAATTCGTCGGGATGAGCCTCGGGATCGGCGGCGAGCGCCTGCATCACCTTCATCTCGACATTGCCGCCAAGCTGAATATCGGTGCCGCGGCCAGCCATATTGGTGGCAATGGTCACCGCGCCGGGCTTGCCGGCCTCGGCGACGATATAGGCTTCCTGCTCGTGCTGGCGGGCGTTGAGGACATTATGGGGAATGCCAGCCTCGGTCAGCAGCTGCGCGAGCATTTCCGATTTCTCGATCGAGGTCGTGCCGACCAGGATCGGTTGGCCCTTGCCATTGGCCTCGATGATCGCATCCAGCACCGCGGCGTATTTTTCATTGCCGGTGCGATAGACCCGGTCATGTTCGTCGATCCGGGCAATCGGGCGGTTGGTCGGCACTTCGACCACGCCGAGCTTGTAGATATCGGCAAATTCCTCGGCCTCGGTCGCGGCAGTCCCGGTCATCCCCGAGAGCTTGTCATAGAGCCGGAAGTAGTTCTGGAAGGTCACGGAAGCCAGGGTCACGTTTTCGGCCTGGATCTCGACGCCTTCCTTGGCCTCGATCGCCTGGTGGAGACCGTCGGACAGGCGGCGCCCCTTCATCATCCGGCCGGTGAATTCGTCGATCAGCACCACTTCGCCATCCTTGACGATATAGTTCTGATCGCGCTGGAACAGTTTGTGGGCGCGCAGCGCCTGGTTGGCGTGATGAACGATGGTGGTCGATTCCGGATCGTAAAGCGTCTGCCCTTCCGGCAGGATTCCGGCCTGGGACAGAAGCTGTTCCATCTTCTCATTGCCCTCTTCGGTGAAGGTGGCATTGCGGGCCTTTTCGTCGAGCTTGAAATCTTCCTCGGTCAGATGCGGGACGAATTCGTTCAGCGTGATGTAAAGCTCGCTGCGGTCCTGACTGGGGCCGGAGATGATCAGCGGGGTGCGGGCCTCGTCGATCAGGATAGAGTCCACCTCATCGACGATGGCGAAGAAGTGATCGCGCTGGACCATCTGTTCAACCGAACCCTTCATATTGTCGCGCAGATAGTCGAAGCCGAGCTCGTTATTGGTCGCATAGGTCACATCGGCCTGATAGGCCGCGCGCTTTTCCTCATCGGGCTGATAGGGATAGACCACGCCGGTGGTCATGCCGAGCTGGGCGAAGACCTTGCTCATCCATTCGGCGTCGCGTTTTGCCAGATAGTCGTTGACGGTGACGACATGCACGCCCTTGCCCGCCAGCGCGTTCAGATAGGCCGGGAAGGTCGCAACCAGGGTCTTGCCCTCGCCGGTCTTCATTTCGGCGATATTGCCCTGATGCAGGAAGATCCCGCCCATCAGCTGCGTGTCAAATGCGCGCAGGCCAAGCGCACGGCGGGCGGCTTCGCGGCAATTGGCGAAGGCCTCCGGCAGCAGGGCATCGAGGCTTTCGCCGCCCTGGGCGCGGGCTTGCAGCTCGCGCGTCCTGGCGATCAGATCCTCGTCCGAGCGGGCCTGAACCTCTTTTTCCAGCGCATTGATCCGCGCCACCAAAGGGCGGACTGCTTTTACCTGACGGTCATTGGACGAGCCAAAGACCTTTTTCGCCAAACTGCCTAGACCCAGCATTATCACTCCGGTCAACATGTTTCGGGAAAGGCTTGGGCACAGCCCCTTGCCCGGACCGTCCATCCTGCCGTATCAACGCAGGGAAAAAACGGCGCGGGCGCGCCTTTTCGGTTGCGCCGGATGTAGGCCCGCGTCCCTGAAGTGTCAACGCTTGCCCCCTGCACAGAGCTGTGCATGGCCAGATCTTTCAAGGAAAAATCCATGTTCAAACGCTCCGCCACTGCAATCGCCCTGATCGCTGCACTCGCAGTCCCGGCCCTTGCCGAGGATACCGATACCGTCGTTGCCAAGGTCAACGGCATCGACATCACCCTGGGCCAGATGGCCGCGCTGAGGCTGTCCATGCCGCAGGACATGGCCGATATCCCGACCAGTGAGCTGTGGGACGTGCTGCTGGACGAGATGATAAATCAGGCCGCGCTTGCCGAGGTTGGCGAAAAGGAAATCACCCCGCTCGATCAGGCTTTCCTCGCCAATCAGCGCCGCGACTATCTGGTGCGTTCGGCCATCACCCGGATCGCTGATTTCGAGCCTGAGGATGCGCAGATCCAGGCCGCCTATGACAAGGCTTTCCCGGCCGACAAGCCGCCGGTCACCGAATATGATGCCGATCATATCCTGCTGGAGACCCCGGAAGCGGCGCAGGCAGTGATCGACGAGTTGGCCGAGGGCGGCGATTTTGCCACGCTGGCCCAGGAGCGTTCGATCGATACTGCGTCCGGTGTGCAGGGCGGCGATCTGGGCTGGTTCACCGCCGATCGCATGGTTCCCGAATTCAGCGAGGCTGTGGCCGCCATGGAAAAGAGCAGCGTTTCGAGCGCACCGGTCAAGTCACAATTCGGCTATCACGTCATAAAGCTGAACGACACCCGCGACATGGCGCCGCCGAAGCTGGAAGATATCCGCGATCAGCTGGTCCAACAGATCCGGCGCGAAAAGGTCGAAAGCGAAATCGAACGCATCACCTCGCAAGCCAAGGTCGAGAAGACCGAAGGCATCGACCCGGCGATTCTCGATCAGGACATCCTCGGGGTTGAAGCGCTTGCAGTTGAACAAGGCGCAGCCGAGCAGGGGACTGCGCAGTAAGATGGCCAAGGGCGAGAAGAAGAAATCCGGCGAGAAGAAGGCCAGAAAGGACAAGAAGTCCAAGGCGGCGAAAAAAGCCCTCAAGGCGGCGCAGGCTTTGATCTCGCCGCTGGCGCCGGCTTCCTTCCCCGATCTGCCGGTGATTGCCGGGGTCGAATTTGCTTCGGCAGCGGCCGGGGTGAAGTATCAGGGCCGCACGGATGTCATGCTGGCGCGGCTGGCACCCGGCACCGCCATTGCCGGGGTCTTCACACGCTCCGCCACCCGCGCGGCCTGCGTGCTGGACTGTCAGGACAAGCTCAAGGGCACCCAGGACAGTGCCGCCGGCGCGGCGATCATCGTCAATTCCGGCAAAGCCAATGCCTTTACCGGCAATAATGGTCAGGCGGCGGTGGACAAGGTGACCGGCAGCGTGGCCGACGCGCTCAGCCCGCCGCAGATGCGGGTGTTTTCGTCCTCGACCGGGGTGATCGGCGAGCCGTTGCCGGCGGATCGCATTACCGCCACCATCGGCGACATGGCCGCGCGGCTGGATCCGGCCGGGGCGGCAGCGGCGGCGAAGGCGATCATGACCACCGACACCTTCCCGAAGGGCGCCTCGGCCGAGATCGAGACTAGGGGCGGCACGATACGGATTGCCGGGATCGCCAAGGGCTCGGGCATGATCGCGCCGGATATGGCGACCATGCTGGTCTATATCTTCACCGATGCGAAGATCTCGCCCGAGCACTTGCAGAAGATCCTGTCGCGCCAGGTCGATGACACGTTCAATGCGATCACCGTGGACAGCGACACCTCGACCTCGGATGCGCTGATCCTGGCGGCAACCGGGCAGAGTCCGGCGGCCGCGATCACCGATCTGCGCTCAAAGGACGCGCGGGCGTTTTCGGATGCGCTCGGCGCAGTGATGCTGGATCTGGCACAGCAGGTGGTGAAGGATGGCGAGGGCGCGACGAAATTCGTCGAAATCCAGGTAACCGGCGCTGAAACCGTTGCAGACGCCCACAGGATCGCCATGGCCACGGCCAATTCGCCGCTGGTCAAGACCGCCATCGTCGGCGAGGATGCCAATTGGGGCCGCGTCGTCATGGCCGTCGGCAAATCCGGCGCCAAGGCCGATCGCGACCGGCTGACCATTCGCTTCGGGGATATGGTTCTGGCCGAAAACGGCTGGCGGGCTCCGTCCTCTGACGAGGCCGCGGCCAGTGCCTATATGAAGCAGGATCATCTGGTGATCGGCATAGATCTTGGGCTGGGCCGCGCCTCGCGCACGGTCTGGACCTGCGATCTGACCCATCGCTATATCGACATCAACGCCGATTATCGGTCCTGAGGTCTTGCGGGGGCTGCGCGCCCCCGCACCCCGCGGGATATTTGTTCCAAAGTGAAAGCCATCAGTATGAAGATGCTTCTGGTCACGGCCGTGGCGCTGATCGACGCGGATGGGCGGGTGCTGCTGGCGCAGCGGCCCGAGGGAAAGTCGCTGGCCGGGCTCTGGGAGTTTCCGGGCGGCAAGGTCGAGCCCGGCGAAACGCCCGAGATCGCCCTGATCCGCGAGTTGCAGGAGGAGCTGGGCATCGACACCCATGCTTCCTGCCTGGCACCGCTGAGTTTCGCCAGCCACAGCTATGAGGATTTCCATCTGCTGATGCCGCTATTTGCCTGCCGCCGCTGGACCGGGATCGCACAGCCGAAGGAAGGGCAGCAACTGACATGGGTGCGGGCGGGTGAGCTGCGCAATTATCCGATGCCGCCGGCCGACCTGCCGCTGATCCCGATCCTGCAATCCTGGCTGTGATATATCGGCAACGGTTCCCTGAAAGATGGCGCATGATGTCGCGCTTCGCGCATTCGTTAACCCGCGATTGAGCCTGGAGGTGAATACTGCAGGCTCAACGGAGGGAACTGTCATGATTCGCACCATCACTATTGGAAGCTACATTTCGGTCCAGGGCATGTTCGAAGGTCAAACCGATTGCGGAAACATCATTATTCGTGTCGGCGGAAAGACTTATCAGGGCAAGCCGGTTAACAAGTGATTGCGTGGTTATGTAACTGACCGACCCATCCCATCTGGAAAGGTGCCGGACCCGGGGTCTCGGCGCCTTTTCATATTCGCTGCAAGATTTTTAGGGCGTATTAACACTATTGCTTGCCGTCAATTTCTGCTAAATCATTGCTATAAATGGAATAATTGAGGATCAGTCCGCGTTACTCCAACCCTATCTTCCAGTTCAGCGTGGCAATGTGCGTGTTTCGAACCTGTCCGTGATCAATGCTATCCTGTTTGTTGCCGAGAACGGCTGCAAATGGCGCGCGCTGCCACCCCGTTTTGGCAAATGGCATACGGTTTACACGCGCATGCGTCAATGGGCGGATGCAGGCGTGCTGGACCGACTGTTCGACGCGCTCCAGGAACACCACATGATCCGCGTATCGGTCGATTGCCTTGGCCTCGACAGCACCTCGGTCAAGGTCCATCCCGACGGT
>JBKEBH010000366.1:0-3182 GCA_047973065.1 Paracoccus sp. (in: a-proteobacteria)
GATATCCCAAAGCCAGATTCATAACCGATATTAGTTATTGGATTAATTGTTTCTGGATTAGCTTGCCTCATTTAAAACTCCTTTAGCTTATCTTTTGTTGCATAATCTTTTTACTTTGAAATTTATTATAATATTAATACCAAAAAATGTAAAGCATTATGAGATATAATGCTTTGATGCGTCTCACTCCACATGAAGCAAAGGCCTTTACTGTAAAAAAAATATTGCTAGAATAGGAGTTGTCTTAGGGGTGTAGTGTTAGTGGCTAGCACGGAGGTCTCCAAAACCTCAAGGTCGGGTTCAAGTCCTGGCGCCCCTGCCACGAAATAATAAAAAACCGGCAGTGAAGTACCGGTTTTTTAATTTTAGATTCTGCTTCCTGAGTTAACGTAGACCAAGTTTAGCCGAACAAGCTGGCCAAGGCGAAAAGCCTCTAGCAGCTCTTAGGTTTTCGGCAACTCTAATTTGTTCAGCTTTTGAAGCCTGATGAGGGTATCCGCTTCCCCCATTAGATCTCCATGTGCCGAGGTTAAACTGCAAACCACCATAGTAACCATTTCCGGTGTTGATAGACCAGTTTCCGCCAGACTCACAGGCTGCAAGACGATCCCACACTCCCGAGCCAACAGAAGTTGTGGCAGGTACAGGTTGTGGGTTCTGAACTGGCCGTTGGTATGCTGGTGTCGGTGCCGAACCGTAAGCTACAGGCGCCTGGGCTACAATACTGCTTGGTAGTTCGCGTTTCTTTAGCTCTTCATCTTTATGCGGAATCCTGACCTTATCTCCAGGGTGGATTATGTCTGGATTTTTAATCTTTGGATTTGCGTCAAATAAACGCGGGTAGGTGGTTTTATTTTCGTTTGCAATTTTTATTAAGGTGTCGCCAGATTTTATGACGACCTGTTTGTTGCTATATGGTTTTTTGTTTTGTTCTGAGCTTTCTTCTGCTGAAACTGTGCCACTTGTAAAAAATAGTACACCAAAAAAAGAAAACACTAAAAATGTTAGTACACGCATGGTACCCCCTTGGTTAGTTTTTTAATAGTCTTAATTAATTTCGCCGTGATTCCACCATATACGACAAGGACTGAATCTTTCCACCTCACTTTTTTTTGAAAAGATACAAAATCTAGATTAACTCAACCAGATTTTGTGTCAATAAGTTATCCACAGTTTTTACTTTTAGTTAATAATGTGTCATTGCTAACAGATAGTTTATTGCAAATTTAGATAAGTTTTATAGACAACAACACACAAGTTTTAGGAGAGTACGCCTGCCTTAAAGCAAACTCCTTTAGATTTTTTGGAGAGAAATACGAAGCTCGGAGCCGTCAATGTTAACCGTGTTGCCATACCTCTCTTTTGTTATAGTTTCTCCGTTTGTCAAAGTCTCTTTGTGTATCTCTATTTTAAATTTATAAATCGATTGCTGTAAGCTCTTGTAATCAGTGCTTAGAACTAACATAATCCTATCGTCGACATTTAGCTCGGCTTTTTTTCTGGCCGACTGGACTTGCCTTACAACTTCTCGCATCAAACCTTCAAGTTTTAGGTCTTGAGTTATTTCTGTGTCGATCGAAATCTCTGAACTTTTGTTAAGTTTTACTGATTTTACGTTTAACTCTTACGTAAGTATAGACTCAAAATCAACATGTTCGCCTAAGCTAGGAACGGTTACACTTGCTAAAGGCTGTCTTACTTTTATTTGAGATTTTGAGCGTAGGCTTAAGCCCTCGTTAACATAGCCACGCACTGTGTCCATATCGTTCATTACTAGCTCGTTGATTTGGCCAGCTGGTAGCCAATCTTTGAGATGGATAGATTCTTTGTCGCCAGTTAGCTTCTCGTATAGCTCCTCTGCCAAAAATGGTGTGAACGGTGCCAGTACATAAGCCAACCGCACCAATACATAGTGCAGAGTCTTGTAGGCGTCATCTTTGTCTGAGTCTTCGTCAGATTTCCAAAAACGCCTTCGACTCCTACGTACGAACCAGTTACTTGCATCATCGATGAAGGGCAATACTGGAGATAGCGCATCAGGAATATTGTAGCTATCCATATTCTTCTCGACCTCTCCGACAAGCTGATGTAGCCTAGATACCACCCAGATGTCGAGTGGGTTAGATAGGTCTTCAAGCGGATCGCTCAGAACACCGTCATATTCCCAGCCATCTACCTCAGCATACATCGTGAAGAAGTCGTACATATTCCAGACCATAGTTAGTTTGCGAGCAATATCACCGACTTCTTTGTCTTGCAGAGCGAAATCTTCGCCATTTAGCAGCGGTGAACTTAGTAACAAGAACCTCAGCGAGTCAGCCGAAAACTTGTCCATCAGCTCATTTGGGTCGGTGTAATTGCCGTAGCTTTTGCTCATCTTGCGGCCGTCATTGCCAGCGACGTTACCTGTCGTGATGACATTTTTGAAGCTGTTTTCGCCAAACAGTGCGATATTCATAGCGTGCATATAGTAGAACCAAGCACGGACTTGGCCGATGTATTCGACGATGAAGTCACCTGGGAAATTGGCCTCAAACTTCTCTTTGTTCTCGAAAGGATAGTGGAACTGGGCAAATGGCATACTCCCTGCCTCAAACCAGCTGTCCATCACCTTGTCGATACGGGTGTACTCCTCGCCATCGATAGTGAACTTGACGTCGTCGATCCATGGGCGGTGGTAGTCCTCTAGCTGGACGCCGCTTAGCTCCTTTAGCTCGGCATAACTACCGACGACTTTCACCTTGCCCGACTCCGACTTCCAGACCGGCATAGCCGTAGCCCAGAAACGATCACGGCTAATATTCCAGTCGGGTGCTTGCTCGACTGTTTTCTCGAAACGGCCGTGTTTGAGATGCTCTGGGAACCAGTTGATTGGCTGGTTTTTCTCCAGCATCTGCGTGCGTTGAGCGTCGATATCCATAAACCAGCTCGGATGCGCCCGATACATCAGCTTGGTGCCACAGCGGTGACAGTGTGGGTAGGAGTGACGGATATAATCGATCTTCCAGACGACTCCTTGCTCTTTGAGATCTTTGGCGATTTGTTTGTTTATCTCCCAAACGTTTTCGCCTTGCCAGTTGCCTTCGGTGAAAAAGCCATTTTGGTCGATGACGTGGACGCTCGGGAAACCTTTTTCTTGGGCTAGGGCGAAGTCTTCCTCACCGTAAGTCGGTGCTAGATGG